>NZ_JAPSET010000015.1:0-135448 GCF_026847585.1 Phreatobacter sp. AB_2022a | reverse complement strand
GGGCTCGCGCGGCTGCGGCGGCCGCGGGGTCGGCGGCGGCGGCAGCTGCACGTTCTGCACGCGCTCGCGGGCGACCTGCAGGTTCGGATCGTCCTCGGTCCGCCGCTCTTCCGGGTCCTGGCGGTCGATCACCCGCTGCGGCGTCGGCGTGCGCTCCCCGCGCCGGTCGCCCTGGGTCGACTGCGCCGGCTCGTCCGAGACGATCTCGACCGGCACGCTTTCGCCCTCGTCGGGCTTTTGCGGCGCGCTCAGAAAGCCGACCAGCGCCGCGACGAGGAGCAGCACGTGCCCGCCCACCGAGACCCCGTAGCCGACTTTTTGCGGATGCAACGCCACGCTCGTCAAACCTCGTCCTGCCGCTTCAGCGCGATGCGCGCTCGGTCGCGACCAGCGCGACCTTGGTGAAGCCGCCGCCCTTGATCTGCGACAGCACGTCCATGATGGCCTGATAGTTCACGGCGGCGTCGCCGCGCACGAAGATGCGCTCCTCGGCGCCGTTCTGCGCCAGCGTGCGCAGCTGCTCGACGAGCTGGGCCTGCTCGACCTTGTTGTCGCCGAGATAGATCTCGCCGTTCTGGCGCACCGACACGGTGATCGGCGGCTTGTCCTGCTGGATCGCGCGAGCGGAAGCCTGCGGCAGGTCGAGCGGCACGGATACGGTCATCAGCGGCGCCGCGACCATGAAGATGATGAGCAGCACCAGCATCACGTCGACCATCGGCGTGATGTTGATCTCGTTCATGACGAAGGCGCGGCGGCGCCGGCGGCCATTGCCGCCCCGTCCACCACCGCCGCTTGCGACTTGAGCACCCATCTGCCGCTCCCTCAGGCCGCCCGCTGGTCGTAGCTGGCGGGACCGCCCTGCTGATCGATCTGGCGCGACAGGATGGCGGCGAACTCGTCGGCGAAGCCTTCGAGCCGGTTGGCGATCTTGTTCACCTCTCCGGCCAGCTTGTTATAGGCAATGGTTGCCGGAATTGCGGCGACGAGGCCGATGGCGGTGGCGAACAGCGCTTCGGCAATGCCGGGCGCGACGACGGCGAGCGAGGTGTTCTTGGACACGGCGATCGCCTGGAACGAGGTCATGATGCCCCAGACCGTGCCGAACAGACCGATGAACGGGCCGGCGGAGGCCACCGTCGCCAGCACCATCAGCCGCGCCTCCAGGCGCTCGACCTCGCGCTGGATGGTGACGTTCATCACCCGGTCGATGCGCTGCTGCAGGCCGGCAAAGGAGCGCGAGGCGGTTTCGTGCGAGCGCTTCCATTCGCGCATGGCGGCCACGAACAGCGCGGCCATGGCGGTCGTCGGGCGCTGCGCCAGCGAACGATAGAGCTCCTCCAGCGACTGGCCGGACCAGAAGACCTGTTCGAACCGGTCCATCTGGCCGCGCGTGCGGCGGAACAGGATGATCTTCTCGACGATGATCGCCCAGACCCAGATCGATGCCGAGACGAGACCGAGCATGACGATCTTGACGACCCAGTGGGCGGCAATGAACAGGCCCCAGAGGGAAACGTCGTGCGAAGCGGCGACGGCGGTCTGGGCGACATCGGCGGGATTCATGGGCGGCGATCCTTTTCGCGACAGGTCCGTCTTCGAGGTCGCAGAACAGCCCACGCCACGGCTTGAGAACCCTCCAACGGTCCAGCGCACGACGTTTTCGGCGCTTTTTCCGTCCTTCGGGGGGCGAAATGACCCCCGAATGTGTCTTGACCGTGACGCGGTTTGTACATCCGCGTGGTAAACTACCAAGCATCGATAAGGTTAAGACCCGGTTATTGCGGCACTGCAACAGGCGCGTCCAGGCCCTTATCGTCACGAAAACGTGGCCGGATGGCTGCCATGAACGGGCCTCCGGGGCCGGTCAAGCAAAGCTGGAATTCGATGCCGGCTCCCCTAGAGGCAACCAGGCCTCAGCCCTTGATCAGCAACACCAGCGCGCCGGCCACCGCGATGGCGAGCAGGGCGATGCGCATGCGCTCCCGGTCCATCGCGGCCATGGCATAGGGCGCGAGCCAGGTGCCGACCACGATGCCCGGCACCAGCAGCGCGGCCCGGCCGAGATCGGCAAGGCCGAAGCGGCCGGCCGCAACATGCATGGCGATCAGCATCGCATAGGCGACGATCCAGTAGAGGCCGAGGGTGGCCCGCACCTTGGCCGGATTCTGCCCGGCATAGACGACGCCGATCAGCGGGCCGTGAATGCCGGACATGCCGCCCATGAAGCCGGAGATCACGCTGGTCACGGTGATGTTGCGGGCATTGAGCGACAGGTTGAGGCCGCTGATCGACAGACCGACCGCCAGAAGGATGAGCGCGCCGAACACCCGCGGCAGGTGCGTCGGGTCGATGGCCAGAAGGGCGAGCACGCCGACGGCGGTGCCGACCAGCAGGCCGGCGGCACCCCAGCCGATTTCGCCGCGATCGATATGATGGGTGTTGCCGCGGACCATGGCCGCCATCACCACGAAGGCGGCGGCGATCGCCGGGCCCGGCACGAGGCTCGGCGAAATGATCGCGAGGAGCGGGATCATCACCAGCGACAGCCCGACGCCCACCGCCATCTGGATGACGGTGGCGACCGCCATGATCACGGTAATGGCGAAAAGTTCGGCCGGGCCGAAGCCGAGGAGCGACATGGAGGAGAAGGAATCAATCGTGATGGCAAAGCTGAGGGGACGCCATCATCAGCACATCAGGCCTTGGGCGTCATGACCCTTCTCAGCGCGTCAGGGATGCGCATCGGCCGGCCGCCGGCCACGAAGGCGACGCGAACGCTGGCTTCGACCAGCACCTCCTCGCCGCGCAGCACCCGCTGGGCCAGATTGAGGGTCGCGCCCTTCACCTCGAGTGTGCGCGTCTCGATGGTCAGGATGTCGTCTATTCTCGCCGGCCGGAGGAACTCGATGGCCATCGAGCGCACGACGAAGGCGAAGCCTGCGCCCGCCTCGTCCTTCGCCCGGTCGAACAGATCGCCCTGGGCGACGCCGAGCAGGCGCAGGAAGTCGGTGCGGCCGCGCTCCATGAAACGCAGGTAGCTCGCGTGGTAGACGACGCCGGAAAAGTCGGTGTCCTCGTAATAGACGCGCACCGAGAGATGATGGATCTCGTCTTCGATATGGCCGGCGAGCGCCGGGGACTTGATCATGCGGGGCAACCCTTGCGACAGGTGTTTCGATGGCTCGTCGGCCCGCCGCTTACGCACAGGATCGGGCAAAAGCGAGGCTTCGCAGCGAAAAGCGAGTGGCGAGCAGCGAGTGGCGATGAGGCGACGAGCGGGGTGTGACGCACTCCGGAAGCGAATGCCGAGCATTCCCTATTCGCCATTCGCCACCTACGACTCGGCCCTCACGGCTCGTCCTCGTCGCCCTTGAACAGCTGGAACTGGGCGGCATCGCGCGCCGGTTCGGCCAGGCCGAGGTGACGGAAGGCATGGCTGGTCAGAAGCCGGCCGCGCGGCGTGCGCTGGAGGAAGCCCTGCTGGATCAGGAAGGGCTCGATGATCTCCTCGATCGCATCGCGTGGCTCGGAGAGCGCCGCCGCCATGGTCTCGATGCCGACCGGCCCGCCGCCGTAATTGAGCGCGATGCCCTTGAGATAGCGGCGGTCCATGGCGTCGAGCCCGGCCCCATCGACCTCCAGCCGGGTCAGCGCCTCGTCGGCGATCGCCCGGGTGATGGTGTCGGAGTCCTTGTAGATGGCGAAGTCGCGCACGCGCCGGAGCAGGCGGCCGGCAATGCGCGGCGTGCCGCGCGCCCGCCGCGCGATCTCGTTGGCGCCATCGGCCGACATGCCGACGCCCAGCACGCGGGCGCCCCGGGTGACGATGAATTCGAGCTCCTCAATCGTATAGAATTGCAGGCGGATCGGGATGCCGAAACGGTCGCGCAACGGCGTGGTCAGCAGGCCCGCCCGCGTCGTCGCGCCGACCAGGGTGAACTTGGCGAGATCGATCTTGACCGAGCGGGCGGCCGGCCCCTCGCCGATGATCAGGTCGAGCTGAAAGTCCTCCATGGCCGGATAGAGAATTTCCTCGACCGCCGGATTGAGCCGGTGGATCTCGTCGATGAACAGGACGTCGCGTTCTTCGAGATTGGTGAGCTGAGCCGCAAGATCGCCCGCCTTGGCGATGACCGGGCCGGAGGTCGAGCGGAAATTGACGCCGAGCTCCTTGGCGAGGATCTGCGCCAGCGTCGTCTTGCCGAGGCCCGGCGGGCCGACGAACAGCACATGGTCCAGCGCGTCGCCGCGCGTCTTCGCCGCCGAAATGAACACTTCCAGATTGGCGCGCGCCTGTGCCTGGCCGATGAAATCGGCCAGTCTCTGCGGCCGCAGATGCGTGTCGGCATCGTCGTCGCGCTGTTCGGCGGAAAGAATGCGGCGGGCGTCGGTCATTCCGGCTGGTTACACGATCGAGGTGACGGCGGACAGTCGGGAACGGGGCGCGCGGGTGGCGGGGCTCACGCGCTCAGCTCCTTCAGGCCCATGCGGATCAGCGTCTGGGTATTGGCCCCCTCCCCCGCCTTGCCGGCGGCGGCGGCGATGGCGGCGGCGGCCTGCGGCTGGCCGTAGCCGAGATTGGTGAGTGCGGAAATGGCGTCGCGCACGGGCGCCGGCGCCTTGTTGTCGTCGACGTCGCCGGCCAGCCGCGCCAGGGCCGGGTCGACATCGGTGAAGCCCGGCGCCTTGTCCTTCAGCTCGGTGATGATGCGCTCGGCGACCTTCGGGCCGACGCCGTTGGCCCGGGCGATCGCCGCCTTGTCGCGCATCGCGATGGCCGAGGCGAGGTCGCTCGCCTTCAGCGCCGAGAGCACCGACAGCGCCACCTTGGCGCCGACGCCCTGGACCGCGAGCAGGAGGCGGAACCACTCGCGCTCGAGGTCGTTGGCGAAGCCGTAGAGCCGGATCATGTCCTCGCGGACCATGGTTTCGATCGACAGGACGGCCGCCTCGCCCGCCGCCGGCAGCGCCTGCAGCGTGCGCGACGAGCAATGCACGACGTAGCCGACGCCATGGACGTCGACGATCACCCAGTCGGGACCATAGCTGTCGATGGTGCCCTTCAGCTTGCCGATCATGGCCGGTCCGGTCCTTGCGTCATGGGGCTCTTATAGGGGATTCGCGCAGGCGCGGCGGCGTTCACTCGTCGGCCCCGCCATTGCGCATCAGCGTCTCGGCGTCATAGTTCTCGCCGATCGACATGGCGCAGATGCGCGAGAGGTGCACCCGCGGCAGGCCGGTCGTCCTGGCCCAGCCGTTGAACACCTCCTGGATCTTCCGGATGTCGCCCTTGGAGGTCGGCTCGGCCGCCACCTCGAGGCCGCCATCGCGCAGCGCCGCCACCGTGTCCCGCGCGGTGATGAAGCCGTCGAAGCCGATGAAGCGCAGGAAGTATTGGCCCGTCCGGCCGCCGAGGCGCGAGCCGCGCTTGCCGATGAAATCCATCAGCCCGGCCTGGTCGTCGGCCGGCCAGGCGGCGAGGAACTTGCCGAACGAGCCGTGCTCGGCGGCAATGTCGCTGACGAAGGCCGCGTTCTCGCGCACGCTCCTGATCTTCATGGGATGCTTGACGATGCGCGGGTCGCGTGCCCGGTCGTGCCAGAAGTCATCGGGCTGGAACAGGAGCGGCTTCGGCTCGAAACCGAGAAAGGCCTCCTCGAAGCCCGGCCATTTGGCGTCGATGACGCGCCAGACGAAGCCGGCGCAGAAGATCCGCTTGGTCATCTCCGCCAGCACGCGATCGTCGCTGAGCGCGGCGAGCGCCGCCTGCGGCGCCACCGGCGGCATCAGCGCCTTCAAGGCCTCCGGACCACCTTTGCGCGCTTCGGCGCGCGCCTTGATCTTGTCGAATGCGATCACCGAAAGCCTCCCGGCGGTCCGAACAGCATGTCCGCCCAGCCTGGCCGGCAAAGACGAACATTTCGCGAACAAAAGAGCGCGATCGGCCCCGCCGGTCAAGCGGCCGGGCGCATCGGGCCGAGCCCGCGCCTGTCAAGCCGGGCGGCGCACAGGCCCGCGATGATGGGCGTGGGTGATGGCAATCGCCAACGCGTCGACCGCATCCATGGTCTTCGGATCCGCCTTGGGCAGGAGGATGCCGATCATCATCTCCACCTGCTTCTTGTCGGCATGGCCGGCCCCGACGATCGATTTCTTGACCTTGTTCGGCTCGTATTCGGCCACTGCCAGGCCGGCGAGCGAGGGCACGACCATGGCGATGCCGCGCGCCTGGCCGAGCTTCAGCGTGGCGGTCGCGTCCTTGTTGACGAAAGTGTTCTCCACCGCCGCCTCGTGCGGCGCGAAGCGCTGCACCACGTCCTGCAGGCCGCGATGGAGCTGGGCGAGGCGCTCGGCAAGGCTTCCCTCGGCATCGGATGTCACCGTGCCGCAGGCGACGAAGCTCAGGCGGTTGCCGGTGGCGTCGATGACGCCCCAGCCGGTGCGGCGGAGGCCCGGATCGAGGCCGAGAATGCGAATCGTGTCGGACATGGCGCCATCATAGTCCGGCCCCCTCACCAGTTCCTCACCGCCGTCCCGGCCCCTGTCCGGCCAGCGTTTCGCCGATGCGGGCCGCCGCCCGGCGCAGGTCGTCGGCGATCTGCTCCATGCGGGCCTGCGACATGCGCCTGACGATGCCGGCGCAGGTCAGGGCCGCGAAGGCCTCGCCCCGGCCGATCCGGATGACCACCGAGAGAGCGCGCGTGCCGGGCACGAGACCGCGGTCGCGCACCGCATAGCCGAGGCGGCGCGCCTCGCCGACCCAGCGCGCCGCCGCATCGAGGCCCGCACCGTAGCTGGCAAGGCGCGGCGCGTTCTGGCCGAGGATGGCAAGCGCCTCCTCCTCGCTCATCGCCGCGAGCAGCGCGAGGCCGGAGCTGCTGACGCCGAGCGGCCGCCGGTCGCCGACGCCGAGCGGCAGGACCTGGACCGGATAGTCGCCGAGCCGGCGCGCCACGCAGACCGTGTCGAGGCCGGTGCGCTGGGTCAGGAACAGCGTATCGCCGATGCTGCGGCCGAGCGCATCGAGCAGCGGCCCGGCGACATCGACGAGCGGCGAGCGCCGCGGCCGCGACAGGGCGAGCAGCTGGATCTGCTCGCCCACCGCGTAGCGCCGGGTCTGCGGCTTCTGCTCGACCAGGCCCTCCTCGATCAGGGCGAAGAGGATCCGCCGGGCGGTCGGGCGCGTCAGTCCGGTGAGGTTCGCCACCTCGGTCAGGCCGTAGCCCGCCTCGCGCGCCATGGCGAGGACGCGCAGCACCCCGATGGCCCGGTAAATGCTCTGCGTGCCGCGCCGGTCGTCGGCGCTCTCGGTCGTCGTGGGCGTTTCGGTCGGGGCCATGGCTGCGCCGTATCGTGATGGATGTCCACAATGTGGAAGCCTTCCGGCGAATTCAATTGCCGCCGCGTGTCACGGCGCGAGGATCGCGGCCGACAGGAACAGGCCGGCCGCGATCACGCCGGAGGGAGGATCGACATGAAGCTTGCGAGCTACCGGCATGGCGGCGCCGACCGCTTCGGCGCTGTGGTCGGGACCGGCATCGTCGATCTCGGCGCACGGCTGAAGGATTTCGCCACCCTGAGGGACGCGATCGCCGCCGGCGCCGCCGCACGCCTGCGCGCGGTCGCGGAGACGGCCTCGGCCGATCACGCGCTTGCCGAGGTCGAGCTGCAGATCCCGGTCACGGCGCCGGAAAAGATCTGGTGCATCGGCGTCAACTATGCCGACCGCAATGCCGAATATAAGGACGGCTCGCAGCCGCAGAGCTATCCGAGCCTGTTCTGCCGCACCCCGTCCTCCCTTGTCGGCCATGGCGTCCCGCTCGAGCGCCCGAAAGTGTCGCGCCAGCTCGACTACGAGGGCGAGATCGTCATGGTGATCGGCCGCGGCGGCCGGCACATCCGGCGCGAGGACGCGCTCGGCCATATCTTCGGCTTCAGCCTGTGCAACGAGGGCAGCGTGCGCGACTGGCTGCACCACGCCAAGTTCAACGTCACCCAGGGCAAGAATTTCGACCGCTCCGGCTCGATCGGCCCCTGGATCGTGACATCCGACGAATTCGACCTCGCAAAGCCGCTCGAACTGACGACCCGGGTCAATGGCGAAATCCGCCAGCACGACAATACCGGCCGCCTGATGTTCCCGTTCGACGCTCTCATCGCCTACCTCTCGACCTTCGCCACCCTGAAGCCCGGCGACATGATCGTGACCGGCACGCCGACCGGCGCCGGTGTCCGCTTCGACCCGCCGCGATGGCTCGTCCCCGGCGACGTCGTCGAAGTCGAGGTGCCGGGCATCGGCACGCTCCGCAACGGCGTCGTCGACGAAGCCTGATCTCTCCCGCAGCCCGCAACCGGACCGACCTTCCATGCTGTCGAACGACGAAATCACGGCCGCCGCCCGCGGCCTCGACGAGGCCGAGCGCTCGGGCATCCAGATGCGCCAGCTGAGCCTTGCTCATCCCGGCCTGACCATCGACGACGCCTATCGGGTACAGAGCGCCTGGATCGACCTGAAACTCGGCGCGGGCCGGCGCATCAGGGGCCGCAAGATCGGCCTCACCTCCAAGGCGATGCAGAGCGCGGTCAACATCGACGAGCCCGACTATGGCGTGCTGCTCGACGACATGTTCTGGCAGGACGGCGGGGTCGTCGCCACCGACCGGTTCGTGCAGCTGCGCGCCGAGGCCGAGCTCGCCTTCGTGCTGAAACAGCGCATTGCAGGCCCCGGCTGCACGCTATTCGACGTGCTCAACGCGACCGACTATGTGGTGCCGGCCATCGAGATCCTCGACGCGCGCATCGAGCGGGTGGACCGCACGACCGGCGCGACACGCAAGGTGGTCGACACGATCGCCGACAATGCCGCCAATTGCGGCATCGTCATCGGCGGGCGGCCGTTCCGGCCCGACACGACAGACCTGCGCTGGGTCTCGGTGATCCTCTCGCGCAACGGCCAGGTGGAGGAAACCGGGGTTGCCGCCGGCGTGCTCAACAACCCCGCCAACGGCATCGTCTGGCTCGCCAACCGCCTGAGCCGGCACGGCATCGCGCTGGAGCCCGGCCAGGTGATCCTGTCCGGCTCCTTCGTGCGGCCGGTGGATTGCCGGAAGGGCGACACGCTGCAGGCCGACTACGGCCCGTTCGGCACCGTTTCCTGCCATTTCGCCTGAGGGAGAGCCGCCAGTGACCAGGCGCCAGAGCATCTATGTCGACGGCTTCGGCCACAAGAACCCGGTCCCTGCCGCCTGCCGGCTGGGCAATATCGTGACGTCGGGCATCATCTACGGCCTCGACCCGGCGACCGGCCGGCCGGCGCCGACGCTCGATGAACAATGCGCCTTGATGTTCGCGCACATCAGGGCGGTCATGGCCGCCGCCGGCGGCTCGACCGACGACATCGTCAAGCTCACCATATGGATGGCCGACCGCAGCCAGCGCGAGGCGGTCAACCGCGAATGGCTCGCCATGTTCCCGGATCCGGCGAGGCGGCCCGCGCGCCAGGCCATGGCCGCCGAGCTCGACGGCGGCAAGCTCGTCCAGTGCGACATCCTGGCGGTGCTGCCGGCATGACCGCGACCCCGACCATCGCGATCGCGGCGGCCGAGCTCGGCGCCGAGGCGAGCTATCGGCTGCTGACCGGTCTCGTCGTGCCGCGACCGATCGCCTGGGTCACCACGCTCGGCCCTGGCGGCAGGGTCAACCTCGCCCCGTTCAGCCACTTCACCTTCGTCTCGCCGAAACCGCCCATGCTGGCGATCAGCGTCGGACAGAAGGCCGGCGTCTACAAGGACACCGCGCGCAACATCATGGCGCACGAAGAGTTCGTCGTGCACATCGCCGACCGGCCGCTGATCCGCGAGGTACACGAGAGCGCCGTCGAGCATCCGCCCGAGGTGAGCGAGGCCGACCTGCTCGGTCTCGCCGTCACGCCCGGCCGCGACGTCGCCGTGCCGCGGCTGACGATCGCGCCCGTCGCCATGGAATGCCGGCTGCGCCACGTCATGGAATTCGGCGAGACGCGCAGCCGCCTGATGGTCGGCGAGGTTCTGTCCTTCCACTTGCGCGAGGGGCTGCTCGCCGACGGCAAGGTCGAGACGCGCAAGCTCGACCCGATCTGCCGTCTGGCCGGACCGAACTACGCGACCCTCGGCGAGATCGTCACCATGGTCGCCATTCACCAGACCTCGAAATCCTGAGCCATCCGGACGGGAGCCCCGAACATATGCCCACCTACCTGCCTTTCGACCCGGCGCCCCGGCCGCCGCGACGGCCGCTGCCGGCGCTCGCCTGCGACAGCCAGTTCCATGTTCTCGGCCCGGCCGACCGCTATCCGGTCCGGCCCGGCGCGGTCTACGAAATGCCCACCGCCACCATCGAGACCGCGCTGAAGCTGCATCGCACGCTCGGCGTCACCCGCGGCGTCATCGTCCAGCCGACCACCTATGGCGGCGATCACAGCGTCACGCTCGACGGGCTGAAGATGGCCGGGCCGAACTATCGCGGCTGCGCCAATGCGGCGGTCTTCGCCGATCGGGACGAAGCCTATCTCGCCAAGCTCGACAAGGCCGGCGTGAAGGGCGCGCGCTTCACCCGCCAGGGCCTTGGCATCGCCTTCGACAGGCGCGCCTTCGATCGCACGATCGGCCTCGTCCGCGAGCTCGGCTGGTACGTCAAGATCCAGCCCGAGGTCGAAGGCGTCATCGGCAATATCGCCGATTTCGAGAAGCTCGACCTGCCGGTCCTGATCGACCATATGGGCCGGCCCGACCCGACCCTCGGCCGCGCCGATCCGAGCCTTGCCAAGGTCCTGGACCTGCTCGCGCGCGGCAATGTCTGGGTGATGCTGTCGCTGACCGAGAAGATCTCGCGCGCCGGCGCGCCCTGGCACGACGTCGTGCCGGTCGTCCGGGCGCTCGTCGAAGCCGCGCCTGGCCGCATCGTCTGGGGCAGCGACTGGCCGCACCCGGTCTCCACCCGCCAGCCGCCGAACGAGGGCGCGCTGCTCGACTTCCTGTTCGACGCGACACTCGACGAGGCCGAGCGCCAGGCGATCCTGGTCGACAATCCCGCCCGGCTTTTCGGCTTCGGCGCCTGACACGACAACAAGCATCATCCGGAGGAAACCCATGTGGAGAATGGCTTCGACCGCCCTGCTGGCGGCAGCGTTCGCAACCGGCCTCGCGCCCGGCCCGGCGGCGGCCCAGGCGGCGGCCCCGTCACAAGCCTGGCCGAACCGGGCCGTGCGGCTGATCGTGCCCTATGCCGCCGGCGGCAATGTCGACGTCGCCGCCCGCATTCTCGCCGAGAAACTGCAGCAGGAGCTCGGCCAGCCCTTCGTCATCGAGAACAAGCCGGGCGCCGGCGGGCTCATCGGCAGCGAGACGGTCGCCCGCGCCGAACCTGACGGCTACACGCTCCTGATCGGCGCCAACGGGCCGATCCTGTTCGCGCCCGAAATGGGCACCCGCCGCGCCTATGAGTGGCGGCGCGACTTCATTCCGGTCAGCACGGTGACGCTGACGCCGCTCGTCCTGCAGGTGCATCCCGACCTGCCGGCCAAATCCATGGCCGAATTTCTCGCGCTGGCGCGCACCCGCCAGCCACCGCTCACCATGGCCTCGCCCGGTCCCGGCACCACCAACCACCTGATGTCGGAGCTGATGCAGTCCAAGCTCGGCGTGACCTGGATGACCGTGCAGTATCGCGGCAACGCCCCGGCGACCAACGACCTCGTCGGGGGCCATGTCCAGTTCAACCTCGACCAGCTGTCGGTGGCCCTGCCGTTCCTGAAGGATAACCGCACGCGCGCCCTTGCCGTGACCGGTCCGCAGCGCCTCGCCGAGCTGCCCGACGTGCCGACCTTCACCGAGCTCGGCTACGGCGAGATCGACGGCCAGACCTTCACCGGCCTGATGGCGCCGGCGGCGACGCCCGAGCCGGTGATCCGCCGCCTGCACGAGACGGTGATCCGCATTCTCAACGACGCCCAGGTCAAGGCGCGCTTCGCCGAGCTCGGCGCACAATCGGCGCCGATGAGCCGGGACGCGTTCCGTGCCTATCTGGAGCGCGAGGACCAGACCTGGATCCCGCTGATCCGCCGCCTCGACATCCGCTCGCAATAGCCGGCGGGACGGCCGCGGTCCGCGCCTCCGGCCCAGCCTCTGTCGCCGGGGGTTTGCGGGAGCGAGGAAGGTCCTGCGGCCGCCACCCGGTTCGGAACCGGGGCGCCCCCCCATGGCGAGGCCGGGAGCCGGCCCGCGCCATCGTCCAGCGACATTTCCTTGGCGGCTGGACAGTCTTCCCGACCACGCCGCCCGGCAGGCCTGCTTGCCCGGCAGGGCAGATGCGGCGCGTTCCGCCGTTCCGAAAGGGAACCATCGCCTCTAATCCTTGGCCATCATGGAATGGCTTTCCCGTCTCGGCGATTCCCCGCCCCTGGTCGTGCTGATCGCAGCGCTCGTCGCCGGCACGGTGCGCGGCTATACCGGCTTCGGCTCGGCGATGATCTTCATGCCGGTGGCCGGCGCCTATCTCGGGCCCAAGACGGCCATCGGCATCATGTGGATCATCGACGCCACCATGCAGCTCGTCATGGTGCGCTCGACCTGGCGCCATGCCCGCTGGGGCGAGATCGGCCCGCTCTTCATCGGTTATGTCGTCGGCCTGCCGCTTGGCATCTACACGCTGATGACGGTCGATCCCGGGCCGATCCGGTGGGTCACCTCGCTCTCGATCATGGTGGCGCTCGCCATGCTGCTCACCGCGCGGCGCGTCGAGACCTCGCCGGGCCTGCCGGCGACCATCGCGACCGGCGCCGTCTCGGGCTTGATCTCCGGCGTCGCGAGCCTCGGCGGCATGGTGCTGTCGCTGTTCTGGCTCGCCGGCCCGAGCCGCAACGAAGCGGTGCGCGGATCGTCCGTCGCCTTCTTCGTGCCGGCCTCGCTCCTCTCCGGCGCCCTGCTCGCGCTGGCCGGGCTGTTCACGGCGGAAGCCGTGCGCATCGCCGCCTGGACCATGGTGCCCTATGGACTCGGCATCGGCCTCGGCTCGTTCCTGTTCAGCCGCGCCGATGCGCGCCTGTTCCGGCCGGTCGCCTTCGCAGTCATCGCCGCCGCCGCGCTCACCAGCCTGCCGGCGCTGGACGGCTGGCTGCGCTGACGGGGGCACAGCGAAATCGCCGCCATCCGCCCGGCGCGGCGCGGCACAAAAGCCCCTGGCGAACCGGCCGATCTTGCTGTTCCCTAGGCGACGGGAGAGAGGAAGCGAATGCCGGGAGACAGGGCGTCATGAGCGGCGCAGCGGACGCGAGCGCCGTCAGCCTGAGAAACATCGCCGTATCCTTCGGGCTCGGCGCGTCCCGTTTCGACGCGGTGACCGAAGTCGATCTCGAGGTCGGCGCACATGAATTCGTCGCGATCGTCGGGCCGACCGGCTGCGGCAAGTCGACTTTGCTCAACGTGACCGCCGGCCTGCAGGCGCCGGCCGCCGGCACGGTCGAGGTCTTCGGGCGGCCGCTGCGGGGCCTGAACGCCGAGGCCGGCTATCTCTTCCAGCAGGAATCGCTGATGCCCTGGAAGACCGTCACCGAGAATGTCGCGATCGGCCTCGAGGTCGCGGGCGTCGCGACGGCCGAAGCCCGCCGCAGGGCCGGCGAATGGCTGGAGCGGGTCGGCCTTGCCGGATTCGGCGATCGCTATCCGCGCATGCTCTCCGGCGGCCAGCGCAAGCGCGTCGGCCTCGCCCAGGTGCTGATCCGCGATCCGAAGCTGCTCCTGATGGACGAGCCTTTCGGCCCGCTCGACGCCCAGACGCGCCTCGTCATGGGCGACCTCCTGCTCAGGCTCTGGTCCGGCGACCGCAAGGCGGTGATGTTCATCACCCATGACCTCGACGAGGCGATCGGCCTTGCCGACCGGGTCGTGATCATGTCGGCCGGGCCAAAGGCGCGCATGATCGGCAACTTCTCCGTGCCGCTGCCGCGGCCGCGCGACATTGCCGAGATCCGCCACGACGGCGACTTCATCCGCCTGCACCGCGAGATCTGGAACGCGCTGCGCGAGGAGGTGATGAAGGCCTATCGTTCCGACAGCGCGAGCACGCCATGACCAGCCGTTTCGCCCTCCTCGCCTGCCAGATCCTGGTCGCCGCCGTCGCGCTGATGCTCTGGCACCTTGCCTCCACCACCACGCTGTTCGGCAATCCGAAGACCGTCGCCTTCTTTTTCGCCGACCCGGTCGGCGTCGGCACGCGCATCGTCAAATGGTTCGCCGACGGCTCGATCTGGTTCCATCTCTGGATCACGCTGGTCGAGTCCGTGCTCGCCTTCATCTTCGGCGCCCTCGGCGGCATCGTCTTCGGCTTCTGGTTCGCCCGCCAGCCGCGGGTCGCCGCCGTGTTCGACCCTTACGTGAAGGCCGCCAACGCCCTGCCGCGCGTCGTGCTGGCGCCGATCTTCGCGCTCTGGTTCGGGCTCGGCATCTGGTCCAAGGTGGCGCTCGGCTTCACCCTGGTGTTCTTCATCGTCTTCTTCAACGTCTATCAGGGCGTGAAGGAGGTCAGCCAGCCGGTTCTGGCCAATGCCCGCATGCTCGGCATGAACGAGCGTCAGCTGCTGCGCCACGTCTATTGGCCCTCGGCCATGTCCTGGGTGTTCTCCAGCCTGCACACCTCGGTGGGCTTTGCCGTCGTCGGCGCGGTGGTCGGCGAATATCTCGGCTCGGCCGCCGGCCTCGGCTACCTGATCCAGCAGGCCGAAGGCGTCTTCGACGTGACCGGCGTCTTTGCCGGCATGTTCGTGCTGATGGCCTTCGTGCTTTCGGTCGATTTCGTCATGACCCGGGTCGAGCAGCGGCTGCTCGCCTGGCGCGGCACCTGAGCGCCGCACCCATCGCCGCAACCGACAAAAACGCGGAGGAACGCCATGAAACGCAGGACATTCGTGATCGGCGCGGCCGGTCTGCCCCTCGCCGCCCCGTTCATCGCATCAGGCCCGGCGACGGCCCAGGGCCCGGCGCCGGAAAAGCCGAACCTCACCCTCGGGGTCGGCGGCAAGCCGCTGCTCTACTACCTGCCGCTGACCATCGCCGAGCAGAAGGGCTATTTCCGCGAGGAAGGGCTCAACGTCACCATCAACGACTTCGCCGGCGGCTCGAAATCGCTGCAGGCCCTGGTCGGCGGCTCGGTCGACGTCGTCACCGGCGCCTACGAACACACGATCCGCATGCAGCACAAGGGCCAGGACATCGTCGCGGTCTGCGACCTCGGCCGCTATCCCGGCATCGTCATCGCGGTACGCAAGAGCCTTGCCGGCACGATCAAGTCGATCGCCGATCTGAAGGGCCGCCGGATCGGCGTCACCGCGCCGGGCTCGTCGACCGCCCTGCTGCTGCAATATGCGCTGCAGAAGAACGGCCTCGCCACCACCGACGCCGCCCAGATCGGCATCGGCGGCGGCGCGAGCGCGGTCGCCGCGATCAAGAACGGCGGCATCGACGGCCTGTCGCATCTCGACCCGGTGATCAGCCAGCTCCAGCATGACGGCGATATCGCGATCCTGCTCGACACGCGCACCGAGGCCGGCACGCGCGCCCTGTTCGGCGGCACCAATCCGGCCGCGACCGTCTATCTGCAGAAGAGCTTCGTCGACGCCAATCCGGTGACCACGCAGCGGCTGGTCAATGCCTTCCTGAAGGCGCTGAAATGGATCGCCGCGGCGACGCCGGAGGATGTCGCCAAGCTGGTGCCGGAGGAATATCTCCTCGGCAACCGCACCCTCTACATGCAGGCGTTCCAGAACTCGCGGGCCATGTATTCGCCCGACGGCATGGTGACCGAGGACGGCTATGTCTCGATGATGGCCGCCCTGCGGGCGCTCGATCCCGAGCTCGCCAATGCCCAGGTGCCCTACGAAAGGACCTTCAACCCGGCCTTCGTCAGGGCCGCCAAGGTCTGAGGGCCGGGAGCGGCTGCGGAGGTCTTCGACGGCCCGGCGCGTCGGTGCCCTGGGCCGTCGGCACGATCAGGCGGCCGGCTGGCCGGCCGCCGTCTCCGGCTTCACGAGCTCATCTTGGCGACGAGCGCGTCCGACAGCTCGAAATTGGCATAGACGTTCTGGACATCGTCGTTCTCGTCGAGCGTATCGATCAGCCGCAGCAGCTTCTCGCCGGTCTCGTCGTCGACCGCCACCGAGTTCTGCGGCCGCCAGGTCAGCGCCGACTTGCGCGGCTCGCCGAAGCGGGCTTCCAGCGCCTTCGTGACCTCGACCAGCCCTTCCACCGTCGTCGTGACCTCGTGGCCGGCTTCGCTTGAGACGACATCGTCCGCGCCGGCCTCGATCGCCGCCTCCAGCATGTCGTCGGCCGAAGCCTTGGCGGCGTCGAACTCGATCACGCCGACGCGGTCGAACATAAACGACACGGCGCCGGTTTCGGCGAGGTTGCCGCCGCTCTTGGTGAAGTAGGAGCGCACTTCCGAGGCGGTGCGGTTGCGGTTGTCGGTCAGTGCCTCGACGATGACCGCGACGCCTCCCGGGCCGTAACCCTCGTAGCGGATCTCGTCATAGTTCTCGCTGTCGCCGCCGGACGCCTTCTTGATCGCCCGCTCGATATTGTCCTTGGGCATGTTTTCCGCGCGCGCCGCGAGGATCGCCAGGCGCAGGCGCGGGTTCATGTTGGGATCGGGCATGCCCATCTTGGCCGCCACGGTGATCTCGCGCGCCAGCTTGCCGAAAAGCTTCGAGCGGGCCGCGTCCTGGCGGCCCTTGCGATGCATGATGTTCTTGAACTGGGAATGCCCGGCCATCGTACCCTCTCGACCCGCCGTCTCCAAAACGGACGTGCACCGGCCCTCGGCGCCAGAGGCACCGATCGGGCCGGTGATGATTTCGCGGGTCTTATAGGCGCGGATTCAGTCGAAATCCAGACGCCGGCTCACCGTTTCATGCCGAAAGCGGCGGCCAGCCGGTCGATCTGGCCGGCCACCATGTTGCGCTGGCTGTCGGCGGCCGGCTCCATGCCGGCATACAGCAGCCGGTCCATGTGCATGACGCGTTCCTGCAGGCGCATGGCCTTGCCGATCAGATCGCGCAGCGCTTCCGGCAGGTCGGCAAGGGTCGCCTCCGAGGTGGTCGTACCGACCGAGGCAAGGCGCACCTTCGACTTTTCCTGAGCCGCCTGTTCCTGGGTCAGTTCGCCCTCGTTGACCGCGCGCTGCAGCAGCAGCCAGGACGCGAGCTGCATCAGGCGCGTGGTGAGCCGCATGCTTTCGGTGGCATAGGCGAGCGCCGCGCCGCGGCTCAGGGCCTTGCTCTCCTGGCGGCCCGAGCCGTCGAGATAGCTCGCCGTCTCCTCGACGAGGCCCATGCCGTCGCGGAACAGGTCCTTGAAAGCGGGCGAGTTCGCCAGTCGCGCGGCAAAGGCTACGGTCGGCTCGGTTCCGGATACGAACTCGTTCGACATGACGCATCAACTCCCAAAGGCTCGTCCTTTGCCGTCGCTCGCCCGTTCCGCCCCAGTTCGGTACGGGGCTTGGGTGAGCGCGGCGCTTGCGGAAGAGATGAGCAAGCGCGATGCCAGGGGCCTTGTCCCGCCTTGGGACGACTCTCATCAGACCGTGCAACAGGATCGGCTGCAAAAAAAGGCCGCCCGAAGGCGGCCTCAAAGTAATTAACAGGGAGGCGTCAAACAGAGTGGACAGGAGCCACTCGCGTCCAGCGAACTGAACGTTTCCAGTGATAAAGTGGAAAGGTTAACTTACCGTTAACCTGCGTCGTTGCAGTCGACGATTCGCCTGGATCATGGGTCTGCGGGCGGCCGCGGGGTCAGAATTTGAAGACGTTTTCGGCCGCGCTGCGGCTCGACGTCTTTGCCGCAACGGCAGCCTCCAGCCGCTTGATTTCCGCCTTCAGCACATCGATGCGTTCGGCCAGTTCATGCAGGGACAGGCTGCCGAGGTCCGAGCCGATCTCGTGAACCGGCGGTTTGGGCCGCGGCCTCAGGTCTTCGTCCATCACAAGCCTCCCACTCGCGGCCCCCGGGGCGCCTGGTAGCCCGAGCCCGAAATCCGGGCTAGAGGCTATCACGATCGCTTCCTTCATCGAAATGGACAAGGTTCATGACTGGCTCGACCGCTGCGCTTCCCGCGACCATGACCGCCATCGCGATTCCGGTTCCCGGCGGCCCCGACGCCCTGGTACCGGAGACCCGGCCGGTGCCGGCGCCCGGCCCGGGCGAGATCCTCGTCAAGGTGGCCGCCGCCGGCGTCAACCGGCCCGACGTCCTGCAGCGCGCCGGCGGCTATCCCCCGCCCAAGGGCGCCTCCGACATTCCCGGCCTCGAAATCGCGGGCGAAGTCGCCGCTCTCGGCGCCGGCGCCAGCCGCTTCAAGCTCGGCGACAAGGTCTGCGGCCTGATCGCCGGCGGCGGCTATGCCGAATATTGCGTGGTCCACGAAACCAACGCCCTGCCGGTGCCCGACGGTCTTGGCCTCGTCGAAGCCGCCGGCATTCCCGAGACCTTCTTCACCGTCTGGTCGAACGTCTTCGACCGCGGCGGGCTGAAGCCCGGCGAAACCATCCTGATCCACGGCGGCACGTCGGGCATCGGCGTCACCGCCATCCAGCTCGCCAAGGCCTTCGGCGCGACCGTCATCACCACCGCCGGGTCGGACGACAAATGCGCCGCCGCCAAGGCGCTCGGCGCCGACCACGCGATCAACTACCGCAGCCAGGACTTCGTCCAGGCGGTCGCCGAGATCACGGCCAGGAAGGGCGTCGACCTGATCCTCGACATGGTCGGCGGCGACTATGTCCAGCGCAATCTTTCCGCCGTCGCGGCCGACGGCCGGATCGTGCAGATCGCCTTCCTGCACGGTTCGGAGGTCAAGGTGGACCTGCGCTGGCTGATGCTGAAGCGCGTCACCTTCACCGGCTCCACCCTGCGCGTGCGCGACACCGCCTTCAAGGCGGCGCTCGCCGATGCGCTCAAGGCCAAGGTCTGGCCGCTCATCGCCTCCGGCAAGGTCAAGGTGGTGATGGATTCCACCTATCCGCTCATCGAGGCCTCCAAGGCCCATGCGCGCATGGAGACCAATGCCCATATCGGCAAGATCGTCCTGACGGTCTGATCTGCCGACGGAGCCCCCTGCCACGGCCGGACCTTTCCGGCTAGAACTGCGGCCGAACGGCATGGGAGAGCTGAGCATGGGCATTCTCGACGGCAAGGTCGCAGTGATCACGGGCGCCGGGCGCGGCATCGGCCGCGCCATCGCCGAACGGTTCGTCGCCGAGGGCGCCCGCGTGGTGATCGCCGATGTCAGGGCCGATATCGGCGAGGCCACCGCCGCCGACCTCGGCGGACCGGGCCGCGCAGCCTTCATCGCCTGCGACGTCGGCGACAAGGGATCGGTCGACGCCATGGTGGCCGCGGCCTGCGAGGCCTTCGGCGGCGACATCGACATTCTCGTCAACAATGCCGGCATTTCCCACAATGACGACTTCCTCGATCTTTCCGAGGCGGATTTCGACCGGGTCATCAGGGTCAACCTGAAGGGCTCCTTCCTGGTCGGCCAGGCGGTCGCCCGGCGCATGGTCGAGCAGGTCAGGGCCGGCAAGCCGCCGGGCGCCATCGTCAATATGAGCTCGGTCAACGCCGTGCTCGGCATTCTCAACCAGACGCCCTATTGCGTGTCGAAGGGCGGCGTGCGCCAGCTCACCAATGTGATGGCCCTGTCGCTCGCCGAGCACGGCATCCGCGTCAATGCCATCGGTCCCGGCTCGATCGCCACCGACATGCTCAGGAGCGTCAACAGCGACGCCGCAGCGCGCCATCGCCTGCTGTCGCGCACCCCGCTCGGCCGTATCGGCGAGCCCGACGAGATCGCCAGGATCGCGTTGTTCCTCGCCTCCGACGGAGCGAGCTACGTCACCGGCCAGACCATCTATGCCGATGGCGGCCGGATCGGCCTCAACTACACCGTTCCGGTGAAGGATTGAGCGGCGAGCTGCCGGCCGCGCTCAGGGCGGGTCTCGAAGGGCTGGCCGGACGCCATCCCGGGCGCACGCTGGGCGAGGCCAGCGCGCGGCTGACCGCCCACTACCGGGCCGGCCGCGGCACGCGCCTCGACCGGCCGGTCGATGTCGCCGCCTATGCCATTGCCCGCATGCCCGCGACCTATGCGGCGTTTCGCGCCGTGCTCGCCGAAGTCGCGGCGCGCAGCGCCGTCGCGCCGAAGGCGCTTCTCGACATGGGCTGCGGCCCCGGCACCGCCAGCTGGGCGGCGCTCGAGGTCTTTCCCGATATCGGCAGCGCCACGCTCGTCGACATCCATGCCGGCATGATCGGCATCGGCCGGGAGCTCGCCGCCGCCGGCGCGCCGGCGCTCGCCCGCGCGGCCTGGCTGAAGGCGCCGATGGCGCGCCATCTCGATGGCGCCATGCCGGCCGATCTCGTCCTGTCGGGTTATGCCCTGAACGAAATCCCGCATGGCGAGGTCGCGGCCGTCGCCCGCGCGCTCTACGCCGCCACGACCGGCCTCGTCGTCATCGTCGAGCCGGGAACGCCCCAGGGTTTCGCCGTGATCGCCGCGGCGCGGGCCGCGCTCGCCGCCGCCGGCGCGCGGATCGTGGCACCCTGCCCTCACGATGCCGCCTGCCCGCTCGAAGCGCCCGACTGGTGTCATTTCTCCGCGCGCCTGCCGCGGCTCAGGGCGCACAAGGCGGCCAAGGGCGCGGACGTCCCGTTCGAGGACGAGCGCTATTCCTACGTCGCCGCCGCCCGGCCCGGCATCGCCCTGCGGCCGGCCGCGGCGCGCATCCTGCGGCCGCCGCGCGCCAGCAAGGCCGCCACCACGTTCCGGCTCTGCGCACCGGCCGGCCTGGTCGAGGAGACGGTGCCCGAGCGCGACCGCGACCGGGCGAGAAGCGTGCGCAAGCTCGGCTGGGGCGACGCTTTCCCGGCGGACCCGCACGGCACCTCTGCGCCCAGGCCGGATTGACCGTTTGCCGGGGTCTCGTGATGGTCGCCGCCATCAGGAGATCGGTCGATGTTCGTCTTGCCCTGGCTCTGGGCCGTATTCACCGTGGTCGCGGCAGCCGCCCAGACCGCGCGCAACGCCATGCAGCGCAGCCTCACCGGCACGCTCGGCACGATCGGCGCCACCCATGTGCGCTTTCTCTACGGCCTGCCCTTCGCGCTGATCTTCCTCTGTCTCGTCAAGCTCGCCCTGCCGGGCGCGGGCTTCACGATGCGTCCGGTCTTCTTCGCCTGGACGCTGGTCGGCGCCGTCGCCCAGATCGCCGCCACGGCGCTCATGCTCGCGGCGATGCAGGAGCGCTCCTTCGTGGTGACGACCGCCTACACCAAGCTCGAACCCGTACTGGTCGCGCTGTTCGGCGTCGTCATTCTCGGCGACCATCTGAGCCTCTGGGCCTGGCTCGCCATCTGCATCGCGACATCCGGCATCCTGGCCATGTCCTGGCGGCCCGGCACTGCCATGTCGGTCCGGCCCGCCCTGCTCGGCATCGCCTCGGCCGCGCTGTTCGGCGTTTCCGCAGTGGGCTTTCGCGGCGCCATCCGCGCGCTCGAGGCCGACAGCTTCGTCCTCGGCGCGACCACGACCCTGGTCGCGGGGCTCGCCGTCCAGACCGTTCTGCTCTCCGGCTATCTCGCCCTGTTCGACCGGCCGGGCCTGCTCGCCATTCTCAGAAGCTGGCGGCAGTCGGTCTTTGCCGGCTTCCTCGGCTCCTTCGCCTCGCAGTTCTGGTTCCTGGCCTTCGCCCTGGAGACGGTCGCCAAGGTCCGCACCCTGGCGCTGATCGAGGTGATCTTCGCCGGCATCGTCTCGGGCGCCATCATCAAGCAGGCGACCAGCCCGCGCGACGGCCTCGGCATCGCCCTGATCGTCGCCGGCGTGGCGCTCCTGCTGACGATGGGCTGAGCCCGGTCACACGCTGCGCGGGCTGAGACGGGTGACGTGGCCCATCTTGCGGCCGTCGCGCTGGTCGCGCTTGCCATAAAGATGCAGCACGGCACCGGGCTCGGCGGCGATCGCCCGCCAGGCCTCGACATCGGCGCCGATGAGGTTTTCCATCACCACGTCCGAATGGCGCTCGGTCGCGCCGAGCGGCAGGCCGGCCACCGCCCGCATGTGGTTCTCGAACTGCGAGCAATGGCAGGCCGCTTCCGTCCAGTGCCCGGAATTGTGCACGCGCGGCGCCATTTCGTTGACCACCAGACCGCCGTCGGCGGTGACGAACAGCTCCACCGCGAGCACGCCGACATAGTCGAGCTTCTCGGCGAGGACCTCGCCCATGCGCGCCGCCTCGGCCGCCTGGGCCGGATCAATCCGGGCCGGCACGGTGGAGGTCCTGAGGATGCCGCCCTGGTGGACGTTCTCCACCGGGTCGTAGTGGCGGATCTCGCCGTCGGCGCCGCGCACCACGATCACCGAGATCTCGCGCGTGAACGGCACGAAGGCCTCGAGGATCGCCGGCTGCCGGCCGATCGAGGAGAAGGCCGCGGCCGCATCGTCGCCGGCGCGGATCACCGCCTGGCCCTTGCCGTCATAGCCGAAGCGCCGGGTCTTCAGCACCGCCGGGCGGCCGAGCCGCGCCAGCGCCCTTTCGAGCCCGGCCTCGTCGTCGACCGCTTCGAAGTCCGGCACGGCGAGGCCGCAATCGCGCGCGAAGGTCTTCTCCACCACGCGGTCCTGCGACACGGTGAGCGCGCGCGGGCCGGGCCGGACGGTCAGACGGCTCGCCAGGAACCGGGCCGCCTTGTCCGGCACGTTCTCGAATTCATAGGTGACGATGTCGACATCTTCGGCGAGGCGGGCGAGCGCCACCTCGTCGGAATAGTCGGCCTCGGTGATGCGGCGCACCACGTCGAAGGCCGGGCTTTCGGGCTCCGGCGCCAGCACCTGGCAGCGCAGGCCGAGCCTTGCGCCGGCGAGAGCCAGCATGCGGCCGAGCTGGCCGCCGCCGAGAATGCCGATGATCTGGTCGGGGCCGGCCGACCGCTCAGTTGTCGTCACGAGGCCGCTCCGCAATGCTGGCGGTCTGCCGTGCGCGATAGGCTTCGAGCCGCTCGGACAGCGCCTCGTCCGACAGGGCGAGGCAGGCGGCGGCGAGCAGGGCCGCATTGATCGCGCCGGCCTTGCCGATGGCGAGCGTGCCGACCGGAATGCCGCCGGGCATCTGGACGATGGAATGCAGGCTGTCGACGCCGGACAGCGCCTTGCTCTCCACCGGCACACCGAACACCGGCAGGGTCGTCAGTGCGGCGGCCATTCCCGGCAGATGGGCGGCGCCGCCGGCGCCGGCAATGATGATCTTGTAGCCCTTGGCCTTCGCCCCCTTGGCGAAGCTGTAGAGCCGGTCGGGCGTGCGATGCGCCGAAACGATCAGGGGATCATGGGCGATGCCGAGCCCATCGAGGGTCTCGGCGGCGTGTTTCATGGTCGTCCAATCGGACTGGGACCCCATGATGATGGCGACGGGCGGCACCCCGTTCGCGGCATTGGCCGGCATGAAACTGCTCCCCAGCGGCCTCTAGGGCCTTGCGAAAGAAGCTCTGAAGCATAGTAAGGCCGGCGCCGGGGGACAAGGCCGCGGCCCGACCGGACCGTTCCGACCTTAGGCTAACCCCCAAAAAAGCCATTTCAGGCAATGATGTCGGGGGTCAGCATGTCCTCGAGATAGGAAATCCGGTCACGCAACGCCAGCTTGCGCTTCTTCAGCCGCTGCAACTGCAAGCGGTCGGCGACGACGAGGGCTGCCAGCGCCTCGATGGCGGCGTCGAGATCGCGATGCTCCTGCCTGAGCCGCTCCAGCTCCCGCGTGATCTCGCGCTCTTCCTCGTCGCTCAATGGCATAACCACACCGGTCCTGGGGAATCGGGACGCCCACGGGGGCGCCGACCGCGGACTATCGCGCCCGCCGCTGCCGAGAGCAAGGCACGGCCCCGGCCGTAACATTCCGTGATTTTACTTTGCCGGGGAACGGGCCGAGCATTGACCTGTCCGACGCGTTGCGGACGTCCGTCCGCGATGGTGTCGGCCCGCCCCATTCTCAAAGGGAGATATGGATGAGCTTGCAGTCGCACCTGTCGGAATTGGAACGGCGCCACGAGGCGCTCGATCGGGAACTCGCCGAGAGCCTGGCCAGTCTGTCCTCGCCGGACGAGCGAATCGCCGATATCAAACGACGCAAGTTGCAGTTGAAGGATGAGATTGCCCGCCTGAAGGCCAATGGCGCGCGGAGCGTGCACTGAAGGAGACGCCACCGGATCACGGCCGCGCACGGCGCGGACGAGCCGAGGAACGGACCGCCGGCAGCCCTTACGGGCGCCGGCGGTTTGGTTTTTGAGCCGTTAGCCGCGTTCCGGCCACATGCGGCGGAAGACGCCGTCGCGCTTGACGACGAGATGCATCAGCGCCGCGCCGACATGGCCCATCACCAGGAAGCTCATCAGTGCGGCCGCGCTGAAATGGACGAGATAGACCGGCTGCGAGCTCTCCAGCGTGCCGGAGATCGGCAGGGTCAACGGGACGGTCCAGAGCAGGTTGACCGGCGGACAGCACATCGACGTGGCGATCCAGCCCGACAACGGCACGATGAAGATCAGGAGATAGAGCAGGTGATGCAGCGTGGTCGATGCCACGCGCTCGAACGGGGTCAGCGTCGCGACGGGCGCCGGCGCGCCCTTGAGGAGGCGCAGCAGAACACGGACCACGGCCAGCATGAAGATGATCAGCCCGCCCGACTTGTGCAGCTCGTAGAGCCGCCCCTTCAGCTCGGGATTGGCGCCCGGCGCCGGCTCCCAGGGGATGCTGGTCATGAACAGGCCGAGCGGCACCATGCAGATGATCAGCACCGCCATCACCCAGTGCACGGCCCGCTGAGGCGCCGAATAGACCTGCACGCCGACCACGGCCTCACGCTGCGACATGCGCCTCGTCCTCCGCGGTTGCCGCGAGCCTCAGATCGCAGTCGAACAGCACGTCGCCGTCGGGCAGCTGGTGCACCCGCGTCACCGGCCGCAGGGCGTCGTCGACCACCGCAATCGGCGGCAGCTCGATGCCGGAGACGCCGGACCCGATGATCACCGGCGCCACCAGCACATGCAGGCGGTCGATCGCGCGGTGCTGCAGGAACAGCGAAATGGTGCGGGCGCCGCCCTCCACCAGGATGCGGCGCAGGCCGGCGGCATGCAGCGCCGCGACGATTCCGTGCGGCGACAGGGCCGAGCAGTCCAGCCGGTCCACCAGGATCTGCTCGATGCCGGCAGGCATCGGGCGCGGCTCCGCGCCGAGCACGATGCGGCGGACGCCGTCGTCGGCAAGGCAGCGCGCCGATGCCGGCAACCGGCCGCCGGCATCGATGACCACCCGGGCCGGGCTCCGGCCGGGCACCCGGCGCACCGTCAGCAGGGGGTCGTCGGCGACGACCGTGCCGACGCCCACCACCACAGCGTCGACATGGGCACGCAGGCGGTGCAGATGGTCCAGCGCGGCCGACCGGTTGATATATTTGGAATGGCCCGAGAGGGTTGCGATCCGGCCGTCCAGCGACTGGCCGAGCTGCGCAACGACGAATGGCCGGCCGCCCGCGCAGTCCCCAAAACCCCGGAATGGCCCTTCCATGTCGCCTGTCGACCTCCGTTCGGCCCCCACATCATCAATTCCTGCGGGCACGGAAGGGTTCATCGCGCTAACGTTATTCGACAAGGGAGCCTCCCGCGGCGGGGCGACGGTGCCGATCATGCTTGATTGGCATGCCGAAACTCCTACATGAAGTCAAAGACATCCGGGTGCATCATGCGCTCCGGCACGCCAAGCGGGGCCTGAAGGCAGTTCTATGACGGATGGTATTGGGATTCTAGGCTCTCGCATCGACCTGGATCAGACCCGTGTCGAGCGTGCCATGGCGGAATTCCGGGCGGCGCGCCCGGTTCTCGTCATTGGCGAGGACGGGGCCGCGCTGGTCTGCGGCGTCGAAGGCCTGGAGGCACCGCTTGCAGAGGCGCTGGCGCGCCTTGCCAGCGGCACGCCGCGCCTGGTGCTGCCCGCCGCCAGGCTGCGCCGCCTCGGCCTCGACCGCACCCTGCCCGGCCGGGTGGCGCTGCCAACCATCGACCTGAAGCGGATCGAACAGCTCGCCCTGGTCATCGACGCCAAGGCCGATGCGCCCGTGGCGCCGGCCGATACGCTCGACGAGACTGCGCTCGAGCTGGCCCGCCTCGCGCTCACCGTGCCGGTGGTGGTGGTGGTCCCGGTGGATGCGGCCCGCCTTGCCGAAAGCGCCGTCGAGCGCGTCGGCATCGCGGCGGTGAAGAACTTCCGCCAGAACGAGGTCCGGCGCCTCAGGATCGTCGGCCGCGCGCCGGTGCCGCTGGAAGGAGCGCCGGAAACCGAATTCGTGGTGTTCCGCGGCGGCGAAGGCCTGCGCGACCAGGTGGCCATCGTGGTCGGCAAGCCCGACCTGTCCCGGCCGGTGCCGGTGCGCCTGCATTCGGCCTGCCTCACCGGCGACCTCTTCGGCTCGCTGAAATGCGACTGCGGCGACCAGTTGCGCGGCACCGTCGAATGGATGGCCAGGAACGATGGCGGCGTGCTGCTCTATCTCGATCAGGAAGGCCGCGGCAACGGCATCGCCAACAAGATGCGCGCCTACAGGCTGCAGTCGCTCGGCTTCGACACCTATGACGCCGACGAGGTTCTGGGCTTCGATCTCGACCAGCGGCACTTCGATTTCGCGGCGGAAATGCTCAAGCAGCTTGGCATTGCCGAGGTCGACATCATGACCAACAACCCGGTCAAGGTGGAGGCGCTGCGCGAATCCGGCCTCAAGGTCGTGTCCGAACGGCGCGTCATCGGCCGGCCCACCGACGAAAACGTCCGCTATCTCGCGTCCAAGCGCGACCGCGCCGGCCATATCATCGATACCGACGCCCTGTTCGCCCGGTTGAAGGCGGGCGAGTAGGGCTTGGCCGCCTTATCCGACCGCGGTCGCGCCTCCGCCGGACCGGCAGCTGCGCCGGAGCGGGCTCCTTTCAATCTCCTCCTGGTCCTGGTCCTGTTCGCGCTCGCCTGGAGCGTCCTCGCGGCGCCTTGGCTCAGCGGCGCCGTCACCATTCCCTGGGACGCCAAAGCCCATTGGTACCCCCATCTCGGCTTCGCCGCGCGGGCGCTGCATGGCGGCGACGGCGCCTTCTGGACCCCGAGCATCTTCGCCGGCTCGCCGGAAATCGCCGATCCGCAATCGGTCCTGTTCTCGCTGCCGCTCCTTGCGGTCGCCGCTGTCGACCGGGCGCCTTCGCTCGCCGCCATGGATCGCGCGGTCTTTGCCATGCTGTTCGCCGGCGGCCTTGCGGTGATCCTGATCTTCCGCGACCGCGGCTGGCACTGGGGCGGCGCGCTCGTGGCGGCGATCGCCTTTGCCTTTGGCGCCGCCGCCAGCTGGCGCATCCAGCACGTCAACCAGGTCTTTTCGCTCTGCTGGTGGATGGTCGCGGCCTTCCTGCTTGCCCGTGCCCTTGACCGCGGCTCGTGGCTCTATGGGCTATTGGCCGGGCTTGCCGCCGGCCTGATGGTGGCCGGGCGCGACCAGGTTGCCTTCATTCTCGTCTACCTGCTCGCCGGCCAGGTTCTGGCCTTCTGGCTCACCGGCACCGGCCGCGCCAGCCGCTTCCGGCGGAGCCTGCCGCCGCTTGCCGCGGGCGCTGCGGCCGGCCTTGCCGTCATCATCGTGCCGGTGACGCTCTCGGCGCTGTGGGCCGAGCAGTCGAACCGCCTCGCCATCGACCTGGAGGGCGCCGGGCGGGGCTCGCTGCACCCGGCCCTGTTCGCCAGCCTCGCGCTCGGCAATCTCTACGGGGCGGCCGGACCGCTCGCCGAATATTGGGGGCCGCCGACGCCGGCCTGGGGCGATACCGGCCTGTTCCTCGCCCGCAACATGGGCGTTCTCTATGCCGGCGCCCTGCCCTTCCTGCTGGTGCTGACGCTCTGCGCCGGCCGCGCCGCCTGGGCCGCCGAGATCCGCTACGTGACGCTTGCGCTCGCCGCCACGATCGTCTTCGCCCTCGGCTGGTACACGCCGGCCCTCGGCGCGCTCTGGCACCTGCCAGGCGTCAGCCTGTTCCGCCGTCCGGCCGATGCCGCCTTCGTCATCGGCGGACTCTATGCCGTGCTGGCCGGTTATGCCGCGCACCGCCTTCTCATCCGGCAGCTGACGGTCAACCGGACCCTGCTGGGGGCCGTCATCGTCCTCGTCCTTGCCGGTGGTGCGGCGCTCATCCTGACCAAGGGCGCGCCGGCGAGCGCCTGGACCTACCTCGCCATCGCGGCGGCTTCGCTCGGCCTGTCGCTCGCCGTTCTCGCCGCCGCGCCGAGGCTCGCGCCGGGCGTTCTCGCCGCCGTCCTCGCGGGCGTCCTGGTCATCGATCTCAGGGTCACCAACGGCCCGAGCGAGTCCACCGCATTGCCGCCCGCGACCTATGACGTGCTGGACCCGGCGACGACCAACCCGACGGTCGCGCTGATCAAGGGGCGCCAGGTGCGCGACGAGACGCGGCGCGACCGCGTCGAGCTGATCGGCCTCGGCTATTTCTGGCAGAACGCCGCCATGGTCCATGGTTTCGAGGATACGCTCGGCTTCAACCCGGTGCGCTCCGCCGCCTATGCGGGTCTCGTGGGTGCCGAGGACATTGCCGCGCTGCCGAGCCAGCGCCGCTTCCCTCCATCCTTCCCCTCCTATCGCTCGCCGCTCGCCGACATTCTCGGCCTGCGCTTCATCGTGACGGGCGTGCCGATCAACGAGGTCGACAAGACACTGCCGCCCGACGCCTTCCCGCTGATCGCGCGCACCGGCGAGGCCTATATCTACGAGAATCCGCGTGCCATGCCCCGGGTGTGGCTGGCGCCGGCCGCGGCGCCAACGCCCGAACGCCTGGCCGAGACCGGCTTTCCCGCTGGTCTCGACCCGCGCGACACGGTGCTGGTCGAGGGCCCTGTGCCACCGCGCCGCGCGGCCGGCGGCACCGCGCGCATCCGCGTCTATGGCGACACCGAAGTGGTGGTGGAGACCGACAGCGCCGAGGGCGGCATGCTGGTGCTCGCCGATGCCTGGCACCCCTGGTGGGTGGCGCGCATCGAGGGCCGCGAGATCGCGATCCAGCGCGCTTTCGGCCTGGTGCGGGCGGTGGCTGTGCCGCCCGGCAAGGTCACCGTGCGCTTCACCTTCGAGCCCTTCGCCGGCGCCCTGCGCCAGCTTGCGGGCCGGTCCTGATCAGGCGGCCCTGAACGGCTTCACTGCGATGCCCGCAGCCTCGAGCCGCTGGCGCACCGTCCGCGCCATGGCCACCGCCGCTGGATTGTCGCCATGGACGCAGATCGTATCGATGACGACCTTCAGCACCTTGCCGGTGACGGTGACGACCTCCTGGTCCTCGACCATGCGCAGGACCCGCTCGGCGGCGAGCGCCGCGTCGTGGATGACGGCCCCGTCCTTCTTCCGGCTGGTCAGGTTGCCGTTGTCGTCATAGGTGCGGTCGGCGAAGACCTCACGCGCCATGGCAAGGCCGAGCCGCTCGGCGACCCGCTCCGTCGGCAGGCCCGGCATCACGACATAGACGAGACTGGCGTCGACGCCCTTGATCGCCCGGCCGATGGCGAGCGCGATGTCCTCGTCGTCGTTGCTCATGTTGCCGAGCGCGCCATGCGCCTTGACATGGGTGACCTTGTGGCCGGCCATCGCGGCCAGCGCCTGCATCGCGCCGATCTGATAGGCCACCTGCTTCTCCAGCTCCGCCATGCTGTCGCCGCGGATCACCCGGCGGCCGAAACCCCAGAGATCGCCGAAGCCGGGATGGGCGCCGATCGAGACGCCCTTGGCCTTCGCGATCTCGGCGGTGCGATGCATGATGATCGGATCACCCGCATGCCAGCCGCAGGCGACATTGGCCGAGGTGACGATGTCGAGCATGGCCGCATCATCACCCATCTGCCAGGGGCCGAAGCCTTCGCCCATATCCGAATTGAGATCGACTGAAGCCATCGCCTTGCCTCCTGCACATCCTGTCGCGACATCTGCGGGGCACGCGACTCAGCCGGCGACCCGCGTTTCCTCCGCCTCGCCCCTGCGCGCATCGACCCAGCCGTCGATGAGGTTGAGCGACAGGAGCCGCTCGGCATCGAGGCCGCCGCCGGCCGCCTTCAACCCCTCGGCGACCGCCGCGAGCATCGCCGCCTGCTCGCGCGCGGCGGCAATCGCCTCGGCGCGGCTGACGACGGTGAAGCGCACCTCGCTGCCCGGCCGCTGCTGGACGAAGCGCGGCAGGTCGGCGGAAATGATCGTGGCGATCTTGGGATAGCCGCCCGTCGTCTGGCGATCGGCGAGCAGCACGATCGGCTCGCCCGAGCCCGGCACCTGGATCGAGCCGGTGACGATGCCGTCGGAGACGATGTTGTAGCCCCGCGCATGCTCGACCTTGGGGCCGGTCAGCCGGTAGCCCATGCGATCCGCCTGGGCCGACACGGCATAGGCCTGTTCGGTCAGCGTGCGGATGCCGGCGTCCGTGAAATAATCGTCCTGCGGCCCGAGTACGATGCGATAGGCGCCGGCCGCGACGTTCGGCGCCCGGCTCACCGTCAGTTCCGGTCCTGCGGGCGTGCCGGCGACGGCAAGCTTCTGCCCCGGCTTGACCGGCTGGCGATCGACGCCGCCGAGCCCGGCGCGCAAGTGGAAGGACTGGCTGCCGAGATCCGCTTTCAAGGTGAAACCACCCGAGACCGCCAGGACCATGAACACGCCGGCGCGCGCCGGACCGACGCTGATCACCTGGCCAGCGCGCGCGGTGGCGCTGGTCAGGACCGGCACGGCCTCGCCGTCGATCCTGAGATCAGCGAGCGCGCCGGCAAGCGCCACCCGCACATCGCCGTCCTCGACCAGGAAGGAGCCGCCGAACAGCGCGAATTCGATGGCGCCCGTGCCCGGGGCATTGCCGACCAGCAGGTTGGCGACGGCGAGCGCGATCCTGTCCATGGCGCCCGCCGGGCCGACCCCATAGCGCTGATAACCGAACCTGCCGGCATCCTGAATGGTGGTGCCGGCACCGCAGTCGCGGACGACGAGCCGGGTCATGGCGCGACCTCCTCGGCGACCGGCTCGCCGGCCGCCGCCGCCCGGTCGAGCGCATCCCAGCGCGCCGCCTCGACGGGTTCGAACACCACCTCGTCGCCGGCGCCGATCAGGAACACCGGATCGCGGTCGGGCATGAAGGTGCGCACCGGCGTGCGGCCGAGCAGGTGCCAGCCCGATGGCGCCTCGACCGAAGCGACCAGCGCCTGGACGCCGCCGATCGAGATCGTGCCGGCCGGCGTCTTGACCCGCGGATCCTCGCGGCGCGGCAGCGCGATGCTCTGGTCCGCGCCGGAGAGGTAGCAGAAGCCCGGCAGGAAGCCGAGCATGGCAACCCGGTAGACGCGGGAGGAATGGCGGCGGATCACCTCCGCCGGCGCGAGGCCGTGGCGCGCGGCGACATCGTCGAGATCGATGCCGAACGCGCCGCCATAGACGACCGGCACCTTCCAGCGCCGGGGCCGCGCCGCGCGCGCTTCCAGACCGTCGAGCACCGCGAGCACCTGGCGCTCGAAGGCCGGCATGTCGATCGTCAGCGGATCGACCTGCACCAGCACGGAGCGATAGGTCGGCAGCGTCTCGACGATGCCGGGAATGGCGGCCGCGGCGAGCGCCTCGTCGAAGGCCAGGCACAGCGCGTTGATGTCGTCGTCGATCTCGGTGCCGAACTCCACCGTGACGGCGGTATCGCCGCAGGCCAGGAATCGCGGCTCCATGCGGGCGCCCATCGCGAACCTCTCGGGACTTCACACCAGGGGATCATCGGCGTGCCGATGATCTTAAGCCTCGTTGGCGGGCAGGCGCTAGCGCGGACCGCCCGCCTGGGTCGCCTCGACGAACATCCGCGGCAGCACCGTCACGATGTCGGGAAAGATCGTGATGATCGCGATGGCGGTGACCAGCATGAGGAAGAAGGGCAGCGAGGCATAGGCGACGAACCAGCTGTCGCGGCCGCTCATCGACTGCAGCACGAACAGGACGAAGCCGACCGGCGGCGTCACCTCCGCGATTTCGACGAGCAGTACGATGAAGATGCCGAACCAGATCGGATCGATGCCGACCTTCTGGATCATCGGCAGCACGATGGTGGTGGTCAGCACGATCATCGACACGCCGTCGAGCGCGGTGCCGAGGATGATGTACATGACGGTCAGGACGGCGATGAGCTGGAACTTGGACGGGTTGAGATAGGCGACGAATTCGGCGAGCGCCCGAGGAATGCCGGTGAAGCCCATGGCGAGCGTCAGATAGGCGGCGCCGGCCAGGATGAACATGATCATGGCCGACAGGCGCGTCGCGCCGAGCAGGCTCTCCTTGAAATGCTCCCAGGTCAGCGACTTGCCCCACCAGGCAAGGGCGAGCGAGCCGACCGCGCCGAAGGCGGCGGCCTCGGTCGCCGTCGCATAGCCGGCCACGATCACCCAGATGACCATGGCGATCAGCAGCATGCAGGGAATGAGCTCTTTGGAGGCGACGAGCTTTTCCTTGAACGTCATCGCGCCGAGGTCGTCGGCCGGCACCTTGTCCGGATTGAGCAGCGCCCAGACCACGATGTAGCCGGAGAACAGCACCATCACGAGCAGGCCGGGCAGGAAGCCGGCGAGGAAGATCTGGATGATCGAGACCTCGGCCGCCACCGCATAGACCACCATGATGATCGAGGGCGGGATGAGGATGCCGAGCGTGCCGGAACCGGCGAGCGAGCCGAGCGAGAGCGTGTCGGGATAGCCGCGCCGCTTCAGCTCCGGCACCGTCATCTTGCCGATGGTGACCGCGGTCGCCGCCGACGAGCCGGAGACCGAGCCGAAAATGCCGCAGGCCAGCACGTTGACGTGCAGGAGCCTGCCCGGCAGCCGCCGCAGCCAGGGCGCGAGGCCGATGAACATCTGGTTGGCGAGATTGGTGCGGAACAGGATCTCGCCCATCCAGACGAACAGCGGCAGCGCCGCCAGTTCCCACGAGGCGACCGACTGCCAGACCGCGGTCGCCAGATTGAGGCCCGGCGAGGAATTGGTGAAGAAGGCCATGCCGACCCAGCCGGTAATGGCCAGCGAAAAGCCGATCCACGCTCCCACCGACAGGGTGGCGAACATGACGACAAGCAGCAGCGACCCGATAGCGAGCGGTCCCATGACGATCAGACCTCACCCGAATAGTCGCCGGCGGCATGCCGGTCGCGCACCTGCTGCACATAGGTCGGCACGAGGCCCGAGGCGACGCGGACCAGTTCGTCGATCACGGCGATCGCCAGCACGATCGCGCCGATCGCCACCGGCGTCTGCGGGATCCAGATCGGGATCGGCAGGAGGCCCTGGCCGCGCTCGTCGAAGACGAAGCTTTCATAGACCATGTTGCACAGCCAATAAGCGAGATAGAGGCCGAAGGCGGCGCAGACGGCGAGCGCGACGAGCTCGATCCAGCGCGCCGTCCGGTCGGAGAAGCGCTCGACGATGATGCCCATGCGCACCAGTTCGCCCCGCTTGAAGGTGGCGGCCAGCGGCAGGAAGGCCGCGGCCGCGCAGACCCAGGCGGTGACGTCGTCGGCGCCGCGCAACAGGGTGCCGTTCAACCTGAGGGCCGCCTGCGTCATCATGATCGCGCAGATGGTGAAGACGGCCAAAGCGCCGAGCCAGGCCGCTCCGAGATAGAGCCCGTCGAGTAGCTTTCGCATGAGCAACCTGTGATTTGATGGCGCTTCGCGCCCCGGATCGGGGTCGCGGCGCGCGTCATGGGGATGAAGAGGGGCGTGGCTGAAAAGACGATGGCGGCGGGCTCCGCCCCGCCGGGCGCGGGGCACGAACCGGCGCGATGCGACGCCGGTTCGATGGAGGCACCGGTCGCGGCGTGGATCAGGCGCGCAGACGCGACCGGAAGTTCTCGATCACCGTCTTGCCGGTATCGCCAGCCTTGGCGATCCATTCCTCCGTCAGCTTGGCGCCGACCGCCTTGACGTCGGAGAGCAGCTGCGGGCTCGGATCGACGATGGTCATGCCGTTCTTGCGCAGCTCTTCGATCGAGGCGGCCTCGACCTCGCCGGCGAGCTTCCAGCCGCGCGGCTCGGCCTGGGCGGAGGCTGCGAGCATCGCGTCCTTGACCGCCTGCGGCAGGCGCTGCCAGGCGCGCTCGTTCACCAGGATGGCGTTCTTCGGCATGGAGGCGCGCAGGTTGACGAACTGGCTGGAGAACTCCCAGGCGCGCGACTGCACGCCCGTCGCGCCGGACGTGATCATGCCGGTGACGATATTGGTGGCGAAGGCCTGTGGCACTTCGGAGGCCTGCACCAGCGTCGGCACGGCGCCGAGCAGCTCGGCCATGCGCGAGGTGATCGGACTGACGGTCCGGAACTTCATGCCGCGCATGTCGGCCGCCGAATTGATCGGCGTCTTCGAATAGAAGGCCTGGCTCGGCCAGGCGACGCAGTAGAGCACGCGGATCCCGCGCCGCTGGCAGGTGGCTTCCAGCGCCTGCTTGGAGGCTTGGTAGAGCAGCATGCCCTGGTCGAGGCCCTGGGCGAGGAAGGGGATCGAATCGAGCTCGAAGAACGGGTCCTCGTTGCCGAACTGGCTGATCAGGATCTCGCCGGCGGCGACCTGGCCTGTCGACACCGCGCGCAGGATCTCCGGCAGGCGGATCAGCGAATTGTTGGAATGGACCTGGATCTTCATCGACCCGCCGGTCGCCTTGGTGATCTCCTCCACCCACCAGCGGACGTTCTGGGTGTGGAAGGTGCCGTCGGTATAGGGCACCGGCATGTCCCAGGCGGTCTGCGCCCTGAGCACGGTGGGTGCGGCAAGCGTCGTCGCGCCGGCCAAGCCGGCGAGAATCTGGCGGCGGTCGAACATGTGAGAAGCTCCTGAAGTCCCTGATCTCTGGAAGGCCCGCCGTTGTCCGGCGGTCGAGGCATCTGCCTTTGACATGCAATTGGATCGCTGTTTCACGCACAAGACAAGGGCTACGCGCGCATTGCGGTGCACACAAAGGCGCGTGAATGGGCGCGCGCCAGCCTCCAGCCAGGACATGAAACGGCTATCGGCGATGACGATTGCGCAACATTTTTTCCAAGTCAACACATCGTCGATAATTTGTCGTCGTTTTATTGATTTGATTTCGGGGATATGTGACGACTAAATGGACCGATGCCGCCGCTCCAGCCCGTGAGAGACGCGCCCATGCCTTCGCCGACTTCGCCCAAGTCGCCACCGACCAAGTCGCCGCCGACCAAGTCGCCACTCCCCCAGTCACTGCCGCCCGAAGCTGCCTCGACGGCCGCTATGCCCGCAGCCAGCATCGGTCCGATCGTCTCCTCGGCCCATCTCGCATCCGGTGCCATGCCGGCGCTGTCGGAGTTCGAGTTCGGCCTCATCCTGGTCGGCCACGCCTTCGAGCGCTGGATGACCCGCTGCGCGCAAGGGGCGGGCATGGCCGGCCTTTCGCCGCTCGAAGTGCTGATCGTCCATACCGTCAATCACCGCGGCCGGCCGAAACGCATGGCCGATATCGCCCTGGTGCTCAATATCGAGGACACCCACCTCGTCACCTATGCGGTGAAGAAGCTCGAAGCCGCCGGCCTGATCCGCAGCGAGAAGATCGGCAAGGAAAAGGCGATCGGCACCACGCCGAAGGGAGCCGAATTCTGCCTGCGCTATCGCGAGATCCGCGAAGCGCTGCTGATCAAGGGCGTGAAGGCCTTCGGCACCGATGCGGTCGAGCTGAGCCGGATTGCCGCCGAGATGCGCGCGCTGTCCGGGCTCTACGACCAGGCAGCGCGAGCGGCGGCGAGCCTCAGCTGACCGCCTAGCCGCCGTAGGCCTTCGCTCCCGCCTTGCTGACGAGCCCTTCGGCGACATCGTGGGCGACCGCGTCGCGCTTGCGCTTCTTCGGATCGCCGATGCCGCCTCCGCCGGGGGTCATGACCACCAGCCGGTCGTCTGGGGGGATCATCTGGAAGCCCTTGCCCTTCAGCTTCTTGCCCGACTTGAGCGCGACCGCGCCGGCCGCGCCGTCCTTGCCGCCGTCGCGGCCGCGCGGCGGATGGTCGATGCGGTCATAGGCAGCGAGCAGGTCGAACGGCTTGCCGATGCGGCTGCCGACCTCGATCACCTGGCCGAGGCCGCCGCGGGTACGGCCGGCGCCCCCCGAATCCGGCCGGAACTCCTTGCGCCAGAAGATCAGCGGTGTGATCGATTCGGCGATCTCGACCGGCGTGCCCTTGACCCCTGACGGATAGGCGGTGGTCGAGAGGCCGTCCTTCAGCGGCCGCGCCCCGGTGCCGCCATTGGCGGTGACCGCCATGGTGAACCCGTAATTGCCGAGACCGGCATCCTCGGTCTGGCCGCGGACGTTGAGGTTCCAGAGGCACGATGTGCCCTCGGCGGGAACGCGATCGGGGATCGCCTGGCGCAGCGCGCCGAAGACGACGTCGGGCAGCATCTGGCCGATGACGTGGCGCGAGGCGACCGGCTTTGGCTTCAGCGCGTTGACGATGCTGTCCTCCGGCGCCGACACGGTGAGCGGCGCCAGCGACCCCGCATTGTTCGGGATATCCTTGCCGACGATGCAGGCGAGGCCGAACACCGTATAGGCGGTCGTATAGGCGAGCGGCACATTGATGCCCCGGCGCGAGGCCGGCCCGGTCCCGGCATAGTCGACATGGATGCCCGATTTCGACACCGTGACGGTGGCGGTGAGGGTCACCGGCTCGTCATAGCCGTCGACCGTCATGCTGTTGGTCCAGGATCCCTGCGGCATGGCGGCGATCGCCTCCAGCACCGCGGCGCGCGAACGGTCGAGGATGTGCCCGGAGAGCACGTCGAGATCGTCGAGGCCGAACTCGGTCATCATCTCGGACAGCCGCTCGCAGCCGACATCGTTGCAGGCGGCGAGCGAATAGACGTCGCCCTCGGTATCGACCGGCAGACGCGTATTGGCGCGGATCATCGCCATCAGCGTCTCGTTGAGCTTGCCCTTGTCGGCGAGCTTGAGCAGCGGGATGTAGAGCCCTTCCATGAACACGTCGGTCGCGTCCGGCCCGAAGCCGATGCCGCCGATATCCATGAGATGGCTGGTGCAGGAGAACAGCGCGACCAGCTTGCCCTTGTGAAAGGCCGGCGTGGTCAGCACGAAGTCGTTGAGATGGCCGGTGCCCATCCAGGGATCGTTGGTGATGTAGATGTCGCCTTCGCGCATCGTCTCGACCGGAAAGGCTCTGATGAAGTGCCTGACGCTCTCGGCCATGGAATTGACGTGGCCCGGCGTGCCGGTGACGGCCTGGGCCAGCATGTTGCCGTGCCGGTCGAAGACGCCGGCCGAAAGATCGCCGGCCTCGCGTACGATCGCCGAGAAGGCGGTGCGCAGCAGCACCTGCGCCTGCTCCTCGACCACCGCGATGAGGCGGTTCCACATGACCTGCAGGTCGATATCCGAAAGCTTGGTCATGGCTCTCACTGCCCCTTGGCCGGCTTGGCCGGTTTGGCTCGCTTCGCGGTCGCGGCCGGCCCGGTGGCCGTCACGGCTTTCGCAGGTTTGGCCGGCTTGCCAGTCGCCGCAGCCTTCGCAGGCTTGGCCGGCTTGCCGGTCGCCGTGGCCTTCGCAGGCTTGGCCGGCTTGCCGGTCGCCGCAGCCTTCGCAGGCTTGGCCGGCCTGCCGGTCGCCGCAGCCTTCGCAGGCTTGACCGACGTGGCGGCCTCGGCGGCCTTGGCGGTCAGCAGCAGGCCATGGCCGGCGTCGAGCTGCGCATCGAAGCTGGCGGTGACGAAGGTCGAGGTCCCCGCCTCGACGATGATGGCGGGCCCGGCGACGGTGGCGCCGGGGGTCATGGTCGCGCGGTCGACCACAGGAACCTTGACGGTCCTGCCGCTCTTCGCGTCGAAGACCGGGCGGGTGCCGAGCGGCTTCGGGCCGTCCTTGCGGCGCGCCTTCGCCAGCGCGGCGGGACGGGCGGTGTCGGTGGTCACGAGCAGGGCCCAGGACAGCACCTCGATCGCGGCGCCCGGGATGTGGCGCGCGAACAGCCGCCGATAGCCGGCTTCGAACTCTGCGCGCATCAGCGCCACGTCCTTCTCCGTCAGGGCGCGATTGGGCAGACCGACAGCAATCTCGTGGCCCTGCCCGGTATAGCGCATGAAGGCGGTCCGCGTTTCCGTGAGCGTGCGTCCGCCGGCGGCTGCCTTGGCGAGGCTCGTCGCCTCCTTGCTCATGCCGGCAAGCAGCTTGCTGGCTTCCTTCGCATCGAAGCGGTCGAGCCGCATGAACTTGGAATGCACGAGCTCATAGGCGGCCGGCGCGCGCAGGAAGCCGACGGCCGAGCCGACACCGGCATCGGCGGGGATGACGATGCGGGAAATGCCGAGCTTTTCAGCCAGCCTCGCCGCATGCAGCGGGGCGGCGCCGCCGAACGCCACCATGGTGTGGTCGCCGACCACGACGCCGCGCTCGACGGCGTGGACGCGTGCGGCATTGGCCATGTTCTCGTCGACGATCTCGGCGACGCCATGGGCCGCCATCGCGATCTTCAGCGCCAGGGGCTTGCCGACCGCCGCGTCGAGCGCGGCATCGGACTTGTCCGGATAGAGCGTGATGGCGCCACCGGCGAAGCGTGCGGGATCGATGCGGCCGAGCGCGACATCGGCGTCGGTCACGGTCGGTGCCGCCCCACCCCGGCCATAGCAGGCCGGGCCCGGCACGGACGCCGCCGAATCCGGGCCGACCGTGATGCGCTTCAGGCTGTCGACCCGCGCGATCGAGCCGCCGCCGGCGCCGATCTCGACCATTTCGATGACCGGGATGCGCACCGGCAGGCCCGAACCCTTCATGAAGCGCGACTGGCGATCGACCTCGAACGTGCGGGCCTTGTAGGGCGTCGCATCGTGGATAAGGCAGATCTTGGCCGTCGTGCCGCCCATGTCGAAGGACAGGACCTTGTCCTCGGCGCGCTCGGCCGCGACATGGGCGGCGAGAATGGCGCCGCCGGCCGGGCCGGATTCGACGAGCCGGATCGGAAAGCGCGCGGCGGTCTCGAGGGTCGCGAGCGAGCCGCCGGAGGTCATCAGATGGATCGGCTTGGCATAGCCTTCGGCGGCGAAGCGCGCCTTCAGCCGACCGAGATAGCCGGCCATCAGCGGCTGCACATAGGCATTGGCGATGGCCGTCGAGGTGCGCTCATATTCGCGCATTTCCGGGCAGACTTCGCTCGACAGGGTGATCGAGACGCCGGGCAGTTCCTGCGCCAGGATCTCGCCCGCCCGCACCTCGTGCGCGCCGTTGGCATAGGAATGGATGAAGGCCACCGCGACGGCCTCGACGCGGAGCTTCTTCAGCTCCTTCGCCACCTTGCGCAGCGCCGCCTCGTCGAGCGGCAGCCACACCTTGCCCATTACGTCGATGCGCTCGGGCACGGTGAAGCGCAGCTTGCGCTCGATCAGCTGGCGCGGCTTGTCGATGAAGATGTCGTACTGATCGTAGCGCCCCTCGTCGGCGATCTCGATCACGTCGCGAAAACCATCCGTTGCGACCAGTGCGGTCCGGGCGCCCTTGCGCTCGATCACCGCATTGGTGGCGAGCGTCGTGCCGTGGACGAAGACGGCGAGATCGGCGAAGCCGATGCCCGCCTCGGCCAGCACGATGCGGGTGCCTTCCACCACCGCCTCCTCGGGCGCGTGCGGCGTCGTCAGCACCTTGGTGGTGAAGCGGGTTTCGCCCCGTTCGAGAACGATGTCGGTGAAGGTGCCGCCGATATCGGTGGCGAGACGGTAGGTTTCGGCAAGTGTCATGCGCGGGACACTAGCGATCGCCGTGCCAAGAACAACCTCGATCTGGGGAATGAGGGCAATGCAGGTCTGCCGTAGGCCGGCGGCTCGACCGGCGGGACGGACCGTGGAAATCTCCGCCCGAAGGGAGAACGGCATGGCCAAGGCAAGAGGAACCACGGCGCCGCAACCGGCAAAGCCGGCAAACAAGGCAGCCCCGTCGCGCCGCACGGGCGCGAAGCTGCGACAGGCTGCCACAGCGCGGCAGCGCTCGGTCGAATGGGCGCGGCTCACCGCGCCGGAGCTGAACGCGCTCGCCGCGGCTGGTGCGCTGGTGGTCCTGCCCGTGGCCTCGACCGAACAGCACGGCCCGCATCTCGGCACCGGCGTCGACACCATCCTGTGCGGCCGCGTCTGCCTGATGGCGGCGGAACGGGCGCAGGACCGGCGAGCGGTGGTGGTGGCGCCGACCCTCTGGCTCGGCCTTGCCGAACATCACATGGACCATGGCGGCACCTTCACGCTGGACATCCCGACCTACCGGGCCGTGCTGCTCGGGATCGTCGGCGCGCTGAAGCGCCACGGCTTCCGGCGCGCGCTGATCGTCAACGGCCACGGCGGCAACATGGCGGCGCTGAACGCCTTTCTGCCCGACCTCACCCGCGAGACCGGCCTCGCGATCGCGGCCACGACCTATTTCGAGCTCTGCCAGCCGGCTTTTGCGCCGCTGCTCGACGACCAGGACGGCGTGCTGCATGCCTGCGAGGCCGAGACGTCGATGATGATGGTGGCCGCGCCCGATGCCGTGCGCGCCGACCGGCTCGCCGAAGCCCATGGTCCGAATTTTTCGAGCGCCCGCGACGTGCTCCAGCCGGCGGTGCAGCAATGGCGCTCGTTTCGCAGCTTCTCGCCGTCGGGCGTCGTCGGCGACGCGCGCCGGGCCTCACGTGCCAAAGGCGAAAAGCTCGAGGCCGCCGCGGTGGCGGCGCTGGCCGAGGTGATCGTCGAGGGCAGGCCCTGGGATTGAGCGGCGCGGTGTTCAGTCCCCTGCGAGCAGCGCGCGCGCCCGGGTGAATTCGCGGCAGCGGGCAAGGCCCGGCCAGACCACGAGGGACGCTTTTTCGTGCGCCCCGAAACCGGGTGCGAGCGTAAGCACTTCGGCATGCAGGCCGGGATAGGGGCCGGGGCCCGGACGAAGCAGGGCATCGAGGCGGCCGGCGAGAAGATCGGCCACATCGTCGCTCGCCACCGCCCGCACATAGTCGGGCGGGCGCTTCGTGCCGGCGAGACGGGCGAGCAGGCGCTCGGGTTCGTCGTTGAGGGCCGGCGAAATGCCAAGGCGGAGCGGTTTCGTTTTCAGAGCCTTCGCAATCGTGTCGCTGGCCTTCGACAGGCGTTGGAAGGCATCGGACACCTCAGGCAGCAGGGCCTCGCCCTGGGCGGTGAGGACCAGGCTGCGGTGCAGGCGCTGGAACAGCGGCACGCCCAGCGCCTGTTCCAGATGCTTCACCTGCTGGCTGACTGCGCCGGGCGTGACGGCAAGTTCCGAAGCAGCGGCCTTGAAACTCAGATGGCGGCCGGCGGCCTCGAAGGCGCGCAGTCCGTTCAAGGGAGGCAGACGATAGCTCATGGTCGCGGATCCCGGCGGGGCGAAGATCTCTTCACAATAGAAAAACTCTTCCAGGATGCCAGAAACAATCGGTTGAGCGGGATCGGGGCGTGCGGGAGAAAGTGCGCACCGACGGCCCGGCGGACGCGTCATTGCGCAGCGACGGAGCATCGGCGCCGAAACCGCTTGCAGCTCGCCGGACCGGAGAGACATGCCATGACCGAGACCATCCATCCCTTCTACGAGACCCATCGCGTTGCGATGGAAGCCGAGATGCGCCAGCGGCTCGACCTTGCCGGGACGATGCTGTCCGAGCGCGCGCATCTGGCCGACATCGATGGGATCAAGCGGGAGGTGATGGACGAGTTCCATACCGTGCTCACCCAGATGCCCTATGTCGGCGGCGCGGCAAGCCGCATGAGCGATTTCTTCATGCACCTCCTCGGCTTCATCGCCATCAGCCGCGTGCTCCGGCGCCACGCGTGCCGTTGCCGGTGATCGGCGACATCGAGCGGGAAGCCTACAAGGCACAATTGCTCGGCGCGCCCGAAGCGGAGCGGCTGGCCGCCGGACGCCAGTTCCTGTCGCCGGAGAACCAGGTCTTGCTGCGTGAGCAGGCCGCAAGAAGCCTTCGGGAGGAATTTCCGGACGACTTCGTCTACGATTTCGTAGAGCCAGGTCCGGGCGACAGCTTCCTCTTCGGCATCAACTACAAGGCCTGCGGCTTCTGCAAATTCGCTGCGCGCCACGGGGACAAGGCAATCCTGCCGAACATTTGCGGACTTGATTTCGACGCCTATGCGGCGCGCGGCATTCGCCTGGAACGGAGCCAGACGCTGGCCGGCGGCGCAAGCCATTGCGATTTCCGGTTCTCACAGCTCCGGCCGGGCGCGATGTAGCCTTCAGGCCGGGCGCGTGCTCACCGCACCGGCGCGAGCCACTTCTTGTCCAGCATGACGTGGATGCCCTTGTTGCCGTTGACGACCTGGGTCACCCTGACATCCGCAACCAGCGACATCAGGGCATAGGCTTCGTCCCGGTCGAGCCCAGAGCGGGCGGTGACGAGGTCGATCATGCTGCGCAGCGCGATCTGCACGCAGGTGTCGAGGTCCGGGTCGAAGGCCATGGTCATGACATGGGTCGCCGTCTCGGCCATCGGCCAGACGAGGCTCATGTCGTCGCGCACGGTGAGCCTGAAGGTGCCGATCAGGCCGGTCTCGATGGCGGTGATGCAGACCTCGCCGTCGCCCTGCGCGCCATGGCCGTCGCCGACGGAGAAATTCGCGCCGTCGACGTGAACGGGCAGATAGAGCGTGGTGCCGGCCACCAGTTCCTTGTTGTCGAGATTGCCGCCGTTGCGGCGTGGCGGCAGGGTGTTGACCCGGCCCCATTCGTGCGGCGGGGCCACTGCCATGACGCCGAAGAACGGCCGGTCGAGCGCGATCTCGTGACCCCAGGGCATGAGCGCGACGCGCGCGGCCCGGTCGATGCGCGAATGGAACAGGCGCTTCGCCTTGACGTCGTCGGGCAGCGCGCCGGCGAGCGGGGCGACGAAGGTATAGCCCCAGTCGTAGTGCAGCTCGATCGCCTCGATATCGACCTGCAGGACCTGGCCGGGCCTGGCGCCCGCGACCGCCACCGGGCCGGTGCAGATATGACCGGGCAAGGCCGGGCCGCCGAAACGACGATGGATGTCGGCCAGTCCCGGCGGAATGCCCCAGGACGGGTCCGGCAGGACATCGCCGCCGCCCGACACGGTGGAGATCGTCACCCTTTCTCCGGAGGCGATGGTCAGCCGCGGCGCGAGCGCCGCTTCGAAATAGCCCCAGTGGGCGGTGTCGGCGTTGGCGTCGAGGCGATGGGTCATGGCGTCACGGGGGCTGTCAGGGCGAAACGGTCGCGGCATTCTTCACCCGCATCCAGTGCGTGGCGAGCCCCGTGCCGAGGAAGAGGAGCCCCGCGACATCCGCATAGATGTTGGAGGCGAACAGCAGCGCGCCGCCAATGAAGCAGAGGATGCGCTCAGGCCAGTTCGCCTGCGCCAGCGCGTAGCCGGTGAACATGACGCAGAGGCCGACCAGGGCGAGGCAGGCGGTCACCGTCGACCAGAGCACCGAGATCCAGGCGAGCAGCCCCGACGGTGCCGCGTAGACGGTCGCGCCCGCGGCGTTGACACCGGCCGGCACCAGCATCAGGAGTTCGGCGCCCTGCGGCGTCAGGCAGAACATGAAGGGCACGACGAAGGCCGGCAGCGTATATTTCCAGGCCTGCATGGTGGTGCGGAACGGATCGCCACCGGTGATCGCGGAGGCCGCGAACGGCGCCAGCGCCGTCGGCGGCGAGACGTCGGCGAGCACCGCGTAGTAGAACATGAACATATGCGCCGCGGCCGGCGCGACGCCGACCTTGATGAGCGCCGGCACCAGCATCACGGCCGCGATGATGTAGCTCGCCGTGACCGGCACGGAGAGGCCGAGCACCCACATGGCGAGCGCCGCCATCAGCAGGATCAGGAAGACGTTCGATCCGCCTGCGGAAATGATGATGCCCGAGATGGTCAGGCCGAGGCCGGTGAGATTGACCACCGAGACGATGACGCCGGCGCAGGCACAGGTCGCGACGATGCCGAGGGTCGAACGGGTACCGTCGATCAGCGCGTCGATCATGCCGGTGCCGCCCTGCGGCGCCGGCCGGCCGGCACGCGCCGCGACGAGGCTCTCGAGCCCGGAGACGGCGACCGCCGTGGCGATGCCCCAGAAGCTGGCGACCGACACGCGGCTGTCGAACAGCTCATGCAGGCCGAGCGCGCGCGGCAGGTCCGAATTGCCGAACAGGAAGGCCGCGAGCGCCGCCAGGCAGCCGATGGCGAAGGCGCGGCGGGTGACGAGCTGGCTCTCCGGCCGCACCATCGACAGCACGAAGGCGACCACGATCGACCAGTAGACCGCCATGAAGCTGGTATAGCCGAGCACCAGGAAGACGGCGATCGCACCGAGCGACAGGAAATGATAGCCGCCGGCCTTGGTCAGCTCCCAGAGCGAGGCATCCGAGGTGCGCACCGCCCGCACATTCATGCGCCTGCTGTCGGCCTCGGTCATCAGCCAGCAGGAGACGTAATAGAGAATGGTCGGGATCGTCGCGTAGATGAGGATCTGCAGGTAGTCGACGTCGAGGAACTCGGCGATGATGAAGGCTGCGGCTCCGAGCGTCGGCGGCGACAGCGTGGCGCCGATGCCGGCAGCCGACAGCATGCCGCCGGCCACCTCCGGCGAATAGCCGGAGCGGCGCAGCATCGGCCAGGCGAGCGAGGAGACGGTGACCGTGGTGGCGACGCCCGAGCCCGAGACCGTGCCGAGCAGGAAGCCGGAGGCGACCACCGCCCGGCCCGGCGCCGAGGGCGAGGCCTTCTTGCCGAACAGCGCGAAGGCCCATTCGATGAAGAACTTGCCCGCGCCGCCGCGGTCGAGCACGGCGCCGTAGATGGTGAAGAGGATGATGAAGGTCGCGGCGACGTCGAGCGGCGTGGTGAAGATGCCTTCCAGCGTCAGGTAGTTCTGGCCGATGATGCGGTTCAGCGTGAAGCCGCGGTGCTCGAACACATCGGGGATCAGCCAGCCCGATCCGGCATAGCAATAGATCAGGAAGACCACGGCGATGGCCGGCAGGATCCAGCCGACGGTGCGGCGCGTCGCCTCCAGGATAAGCAGGATCAGGGTGAGGCCCAGCACCATTTCCTCGGCCGACGGCCGCATGGCGCGAACCTTGTACTCCTCGATGTTGAGGGCGAGATAAGCCGCCGCGTAGAAGCCGACGGCGACGAAGATCCAGTCGACCGGCTGATAGCGCGCCAGCGTCGCATGCGAAACCAGCAGCGGATAGGCAAGGAAGCACAGGGCGACGACGAGGCCGAGGCCGTAGGCGAAGTTCGAACGGCCATAGACCGCGAACATCGGATTGGGATTGTGCAGGAGGTAGAGGATCAGCGCCACCGCCGTCGCCGAGAAGATCAACTCCTCGATCGTCGGCCGGCGCGCCTTCACCGCGCCGTCGGTCCCCGTGCGGACCAGCGGATAGAGCACGAAGGTCAAGGCGAGGCAGAGGACGAGGAAGGTCGAGCGGTAGATCGTCGTATTGACGGAGAACTGCGTCCAGAACAGCGCATAGGCCGCGACCAGGAAGCAGGTGGCGCCGGTCACCCAGCCGAGCCAGCCGGTGACCCGACGGGCCGGCCCGCCCTCGGAATCCGACGACAGTTTCTCGATCTCGTCGGCGCTGAGCTGGCGCTCCTCCGACGGCCCGGCCGCCGGAGCTCCCGCAACACCTGTCGTCATGCCGATCGTCCCTTAGCTCTTCCCCGCCGGGGCGACGCCGTCTTGCCGCGGCGGCCTGTCCCCATGAGCGACCATAACCGGTCGCGCCGACAAGAAAAGCCGGGACGGTATCCCCATCCCGGCTGTTTTCGACATTGGCGAATGGCCGCGGCGCGGCGGCCTCACATGGCGATGCCCTTGGCCTTGTAGAAGGCGGCCGCCGCCGGATGGAACGGAATGGCGGTCTTGGCTGCGGCTCCCGCTACCGTCAGGCGCCGGGCCTCGGGGTGGATCTGCTGGACCTCGGCGAGATTGTTGAACGTGCCTTCCAGCATGGCGGTGACGAGCTTTTCGGGCGCCGAGGCGCTGACCACCAGCACATTGGCGACCCCGAGGCCGGGCACGGCGGTGGTCTGGCCGCCATACGCGTTGGCCGGCAGCGTGAACGGCCGGTAGAGGCCGGGATAGCGGCCCTCCAGCACCGTGAGCTCCTTCGAGGTGTCGACGAACTTCATCGGCGTGCGGCCGCCCTGGGCGAGATCGCGCACGGCCGCGGTCGGCACGCCGCCGATCCAGAAGAAGGCGGCGATCTTGCCGTCGGACAGGGCATTGGCCGATTCGGCGACGCCGAGATTGTCGCGGGTGATGTCCGCCTTCGGGTTGAGGCCGCCCGCGGTCAACACCCGGTCGGCCATGCCTTCCGTCGACGAGCCGGTGGATCCGACGCCGATGCGCTTGCCCTTCATGTCGGCGACCGTATTGACGCCCGAAGCGACACTGGCGACGACGTGGAAGAAGGAATCGTAGAGCACCGCCAGCACGCGCACGTCGCGCTTGCCGCCCTGCGCATAGGCGCCGACGCCCTTCAGCGCGTCATCGACCGAATCGAGGGTCGAGAAGCCGACGTCGGCATCGCCCGCCGCAACCAGGTTGACATTGTCGACCGAGCCGCCGGTCACCTGGGCGGTGGCATGCGTATTGGGCAGCTTTTCGGACCAGACGCGGGCAAGCCCGCCGCCATAGACGAAAAAGACCCCACCCGTGCCGCCAGTGGCGATCGTCAGCCTCTGCCGCGACTGGGCGAGCGCCGGCGCGCCGAGGACCAGCGCCCCGCCGGCGCCGGCAAGAAGCGCCGTGCGGCGGTTGAGAACGAACGACATGGAATTTCCTCCCTGAACGAAACGGCCCGCCCGTGGGCCTCCTGCCGGCTGGAGCCGGACGTGGTTGGTCCGGTCACTATAACCGACATCTCCGCCCCGATAAGAGGCCTGCCATGCGACCAAAGGCGAAAGCCGGAGCCGGCCTTCGGTCTGCTTCCATCTGTCGCGTCCGGCCGCGGCCGGCATGGCCGAGGGCGCCGTCCCATGCGAGCAACCGCGAAGGCGGCGCGTGACCTCAGCCCGCGCCCGCAGGCCGTAGCGCCGCCGCTCACCCTTCGCAGGGAAACCGGCCGAGAATGGCAAAGCGCTGGTCGCGCGCGGCCTGGCGGAACACCACCAGCGCATCCAGCCGGAACGGCGCAGCGATCGGCTGATAGGCCGCGGCGAGCGCTGCACGCACGGGTTCGCGCCGCTCTTCCGGGAGCGAGCCCGTCAGCGTCATGTGGTAGCGGAAATCCTCGAAGATGTAGGGGTAGCCCCAAGCGTCGAGATGGCCGATCTGGCGTTCGGTGAGCGGGCTCTTGAGCCGGCGCTCCCGGTCCGCCGCGCTCATCGGCGCGCGCAGCGCGTCGAAGCCGCGCACGCAGTCGGCGGCGAGCGCCGACAGCCCCTCCGACGGCTCGGCCGGCACCAGCGCCACGAAGGACTTGAGCGTGACGACCTCCAGCCGCGGCAGCGTCACCGCCGGCCGCCGGTCGGCGAAGACCATGACAGCTTCCAGAAGATCGGCCTCGCTTGCGCCGTCCGCCAGCGAGAACGGTGCCTTCAGCGTGCCGTGGAAGCCGTAGCGCCGCGGATCGTCGGTCAGCGCCCGCCAATCCGGCGCATTGCACGGCGCAGCATCCGGAAACGGCAGGTCGCGGGCGCTCGCCGCGTCATAACCGATGATCGAGGACCCGAACCGCCAGAGCGGATCATCCGGCGCGGGAGCAGCATAGATGGCATAGCGGGCTGTCATGGCCCGAAGCCCTTAGCGCGGATCGCATGACGGCCTCAAGACGGCTTCAGCGCTCGCCCCGGCGCAACCCATAGGCGCTGGCGAGCGTCCTGATGCGCTCCTCGGTCTCGACGATCCGGCACGGGCCGGTCACCATCGCGTAGATCGAATGGGCCCAGCGGTTGGGCGTCTCGTAAGCTTCGAGCCGGCAGGTGAGGTCGCGCAGCTCCTTCCAGCTCTGCTGCGCGGCGGTCAAAAGTTCGCTCCAGCGCGCACGGCCGGCGGCCGGCAGGTCCTCACGCGCCCTGATCGCGGCAAGCGCCTGGCTCCAGGTCGTCTCCAGCCGCGCGTCGAGCCGCGCGGCGTGACGCTCGTAGCAGGCGGTGAGCGGCGCATAGTCGCCGCCGCGGCCCGGATGACGGCACAGCGGCTGGCTGCCCTCGGCCCCGATCAGGTCGCGACGGTTGGGACCGCGCTGCGGCCCGGCGAGATGGCCGCGCATCCGGTCGGCGACCTGCTCGCCGAACCGGTTGGTGAGATCGCCGACGATGACCTGGGTGAGGCCGATCCGGCAGGCGCGGCTCGCAGCCTCGGCCGCCGCGGGTCCGAGCCGCTGCTGGAACGCCAGGAGATCCGCCGCGCAGGTCCGGTTGCGGAACGTCACCCAGAGGTCCAGGGCCCGCGCGAACTCGGCGCCCCACACCTTGCGCTCGTCGGCGTCGAGCTGGCCGTGCCAATCCGCGATCGCCTTGGCCGCATCGTTGCGGGCGACGACGAGCGCGGCCTCCGCCTCCGTTTCCGCCGGCGCGAGGCAGGCGAGCCGCTCGGCCGGCGCGAGGCTTGCCGGGCACGGCGAGCGCGCCGCCGCGGCAGGGGATCCGAAAAGGCCGACGGCGAGCACGAGCGGCACCATCCATCGCGCGGTCATCGGCGGCTTTCCCCTGAACGTCATGCGTGCATCTGTGCTATCGTGCTATTTCCGCAACGTGCCGGATGGCCAGAGCTCTGTTTCACGATCCCGCGGGCCGAACCACGGAAGCTTTGCGCCGATGGCCATGCGGCCCTATATAGCGGTCCGATCCATCGACGCGGGCACCCATGCTCAACAGTCTCGACATTGCCAAACCTGCCTATGCGACCCGGGTGGTCGTCGCCATGTCCGGCGGCGTCGACTCCTCGGTCGTCGCGGCCTTGATGGCGGAGCAGGGCTATGACGTTGTCGGCGTGACGCTGCAGCTTTACGATCATGGCGCGGCCATCCATCGCAAGGGCGCCTGCTGCGCCGGCCAGGACATCAACGATGCCCGCCGGGTGGCCGAGCGGCTCGGCATTCCGCACTACGTGCTCGACTACGAGGAGCGGTTCAAGGCGGCGGTCATCGACCGTTTCGCCCAGTCCTACGCCGCCGGCGAGACGCCGATCCCCTGCGTCGACTGCAATCGCCACGTCAAGTTCACCGACCTCCTCGAAACGGCACGCGACCTCGGCGCCGATGCCCTGGCGACCGGCCATTACGTGTCGAGCCGGGCCCTGCCCGACGGCCGGCGCGCACTCTACCGGCCCGTCGATGCCGACCGCGACCAGAGCTACTTCCTGTTCGCGACCACCCAGCCGCAGCTCGACCTGCTGCGCTTTCCGCTCGGCACCATGACCAAGCCGGAAACGCGCGAGCACGCCCGCAGGTTCGGCCTGTCGGTCGCCGACAAGGCCGACAGCCAGGACATCTGCTTCGTGCCGACGGGCAAATATACCGCCATCGTCGAGCGGCTGAAGCCGGAGGCGGCCGAACCCGGTGAGATCGTCCATGTCGACGGCCGGGTTCTCGGCCGCCACGAGGGCATCATGCGCTTTACCGTCGGCCAGCGCCGGGGCCTGGGAATCGCCGCGCGCGAGCCGCTTTATGTGGTCGGTCTCGATCCGGCCGGCCGGCGCGTTCTGGTCGGCCCGAAAGATGCGCTGGCGACCCGCGCGATCGGCCTGCGCGACGTCAACTGGCTCGGCGACGCCACGCTCCGTCCGGGCGAGGCCATCGACTGCTTCGCCAAGGTCCGCTCGACCCGGCCACCGAAGCCGGCCGTGCTCAGGGCGACCGCCGGCGGCCTGGAGGTCGAGCTGCTCGATGGCGAGGAAGGCGTCGCTCCCGGCCAGGCCTGCGTGCTCTACGATGCCGCCGAAGGCCCGGCGCGCGTGCTCGGCGGCGGCTTCATCACCCGACCGGCAGCGACGCTCCGCACCCCGGCCGCCGCGCCGCTTCACGCCGCGCTCTAGTGTCCGGCGCCTGACGGGCCGGACGATCGTCCGCCGTGCGCCATAGGACACCCCCCGGTCGCGGACGGCACCGCCCGGCCTCCCAATTGTTCGCCGATCCTGGCAAGTGATGTCAGGGAAGCCGTCTTTATCGGGAAAAACGCAACGATATCGTGCCAGCACGGAGTGGCCGCACGGCGCGGCCGCAGCGTGCTTTCCTTGCGGAGTGCCGGTCATGACAAACGGCTTTCAGCAGATCTTCGACGCGCAGAAGGATCATTTCCTCACCGACGCGACGAAGAGTTACGCATGGCGGATCGATCAACTCGACCGCATGGAACGCATGCTCCGCGACAACCAGCAGGCCTTCTGCGAGGCGCTGCATCAGGATTTCGGCAAGCCGCCCTTCGAGCAGCTTTTCGAGATCACCGTTCCGAGCGGGGTGATCGACTTCTATCGCCGGAATCTGCGGGATTTGATGGCCCCGCAGGCCGTCGCCCTTCCGCAAGGCCTGGCAGCCAGCGGCAATCGCGGGATCATCTACAAGGAGCCCTACGGGGTGACGCTGGTCATCGGCCCGTTCAATGCGCCGATCCTGCTGCTGCTCGACCCGGCGGTCGCGGCGCTGGCCGCCGGCAATCCCGTGATCCTGAAACCCGCCAATACGACCCCGGCGACGGCGGCGCTGTTCCGAACGCTCGTGCCGCGCTACTTTTCTCCGGAGAACGTCGCCGTCGTCACGGGCGGGCGCGAGGAGATCGGCGAGCTTCTGAAGCTGCCCTTCGACTTCATCTTCTTCACCGGCTCGTCCGCCGTCGGCAAGGTGGTGATGCGCGCTGCGGCCGAACATCTGACGCCGGTCCTGCTCGAGCTCGGCGGCCAGAACCCGACCATCGTCGACGAAACCGCCAATCTCGACATCGCCGCCGACCGGATCGCCTGGGGTCACAATGCGATTTCCGGACAGTGGTGCATTGCGCCCGGCTATGTCTGTGTCCACGAGACTGTCGCCGACGCCTTCCTGGCGAAGCTCAAGGCCTCGATCGTCAGGATGTATGGCGAGGATCCGAGCCAAAGCCCCGACTTCGCCCGCATGATCAGCGCGCACGACGCCGAACGCGTGGCGTCCTACATCCTGCCGGACAAGGTCGTGCATGGCGGCCGCTTCGACATTGCCGCGCGCTATGTCGAGCCGACCGTCCTCTATCCCTCGACATGGGACGACCCGGCATTGCAGCAGGAGGTGTTCGGTCCGGTGCTGCCGGTGATGCCCTATCGCGACCTCAGGGACATCGTCGCGGCGATCAAGCGCCGGCCCAAGCCCCTTGCCGCCTACATGTTCAGCAAGAACCAGCCGGCGATCGACCATGTGCTGGGGAGCCTGTCCTTCGGCGGCGGCTGCATCAACCAGACAAACCTGCATTGCTGGATCGACAGCCTGCCGTTCGGTGGCGTCGGCGCCAGCGGCATGGGCAAATATTACGGCAAGGCCGGCTTCGACGCGCTGAGCAACACGAAAGCCATGCTGATCGGCAATCCGGACGTCGAGCTTGATGTTTTTCCGCCCTATGCCGGCAAGGACATAACGAATAGCCTCAGCTTGTTTTCCTAACGAAAGGCGGCTGCCTATGCATATGGCGATGGTGATTGGCGCGGGGCTCGTCCTGCTCGGCCTGTTCTTGCTCTTCGGCAAGCTCTGGGGTGGTTCCGAACCCGCCTATGCCCTGGCCGCGAAGGCCTTCGTCCCGGTCTGGCTGGCCGTCTCGCTCGCCAATATGTGGGTCGGCGTGGCACGCGCCGGCTATTCTGTCCGCGAGGAACTGCCGATCCTGCTCATCGTCTTCCTCATCCCAGCCGCGATCGCCGGCGGCGCGCTCTGGCGCCTGGCACGATAAGGCCTGCCGCCGATGACGGACCAGCCTGCCCACCACCCGCTGCTGCGGCGCCGCGACGGCCACCATGCCCGCGTCACCTTCGAAGAGCTGTTCTTCGACCTCGTCTATGTCTTCGCCGTCACCCAGCTCAGCCACGAGCTGCTGACCAACCTGACCGTCACGGGCGTCGCCGAGACGCTCATCCTGTGGTTCGCGGTCTGGCTCGGCTGGCAATATACCTGCTGGGTCACCAACTGGTTCGATCCGGAAACGCCGCGCATCCGCGGGCTGATCTTCGCGGTGATGCTGCTCGGCCTCGTCATGGCCGCCGCCCTCCCCGGCGCATTCGGCGAGCGCGGCCTCGTCTTCGCCCTCGCCTATGTCGCGATGCAGGTCGGTCGGACGGCCTATATCGTCTGGGAGCTCGGCTCGGACCATCCGCTGGCCGCCAACTACCGGCGCATGCTGGGCTGGCTCGCGATCGCCGGCGTGTTCTGGATTGCCGGCGGCCTTGCCGACCACTGGGTCCGCGCCGGTCTCTGGACCATCGCCATCGCCTGCGAATATCTCTCCCCGATGTTCGGCTTTCCGCTCCCCGGCCTCGGCCGCTCCAGGACCAGCGACTGGACGATCGAGGGTGGGCACCTCGCGGAGCGCTGCCAGCTGTTCGTGATCGTCGCGCTCGGCGAAACGCTGCTGGCGACCGGCGCGACGCTCGCCAAGGCCGGCACGTGGAACGCGCCGGTCCTGTCGGCCCTGCTGGCGACCTTCCTCGGCACCCTCGCCATGTGGTGGCTCTATTTCGGCACGTCGAGCAAGGACGCCACCGACCGGATCACCCATTCCGACGATCCCGGCCGGATCGGCGCCTATTTCCACTATATTCACGTCATCCTGCTCGGCGGCATCATCGCGACCGCGGTGGGCAACGATCTCGTGCTGGCCCACCCGCACGACCCGGTGAAGACGGCCTATGCCCTCATCCTCTCGGCCGGCCCGGCGATCTACCTGCTCGGCAGCGCGATCTACAAGAAGGTGGTCTATGGCGTGGTGCCGGCCTCCCACATGGCCGGCGTCGCGGCGCTGCTCATCCTGATCCCGATCGCACTCACCCTCGACCTGCTCGCGGTCGGCTGGCTGACCACCATCGTCATGCTGGCGGTCGGCTACTGGGAGGGCCGGATCCTGCGGCAGCGCCGGCTCGGTGCCGGCGAACAGCCGGCGGCGCACTGACCGGACCGCCGTCAAGGCGCGCCGGCCGCGGCACGGCCTGCGCGCCTCGCCATGCTGCCCCCGTCGCGGTTTCGGCCATGGCTCCGATTTCGGCGTTCACTCCCGCGCCCGATACCGATATGAGTGGACGCGAAAACCGCGACATTGGCCGGAGCCCTGATGGCTGCAGCAGAACTCGACACCCAATCGATCCAGAAGGCCTATGCCCGCTGGGCGCCGATCTACGATGCGCTGTTCGGCTCGATCACGGTGACCGGCCGCAAGGCGGCAGTGGCGGCGGCAACCAGGGTCGGCGGCCGCATCCTGGAGGTCGGGGTCGGCACCGGCATCGCCCTGCCCGATTATGGCAGCGGCTGCCGGGTGATCGGCTTCGATCTGTCCTTCGACATGCTGAAGATCGCGCGCAAGCGGGTCGACGACGGCCTCAGCCACGTCGAGGGCATCCTGCAGATGGATGCCGGGCGCCTCGCCTTCGCCGACGCCTCCTTCGACTGCGTCGTGGCGATGTACCTGATCACCGTCGTGCCCGACCCCGAAGGCGTGATGCGTGAGCTCAACCGCGTCTGCAAGCCGGGCGGCGAGGTCATCCTGGTCAACCATTTCGCGGCCGAGGGCGGCATTCGCGCCCTGATCGAGAAGGCCGCCGCGCCGTTCGGCGACAAGCTCGGCTGGCATCCCGACTTTCCTTTCGCGCGGGTGACCGGCGAAAAGGAGCTGAGCGTCATCGAGAAGCGGTCGGCCGGCTTCGGCGGCCTGTTCACCCTGGTCCGCTTCCGCAAGGACGGCGGTCCCCGGGCCTCGGCCGGCTGACGAGACGCCAGGCTGCCGCATGAGCGAGACGGCTCCCCGCTACCATGCCTTCGGCCCGGCCGGCCGGATTGCGGCCGCGGTCATCGCGCTCGCCGGGTGGTCGGCGCTCGCCCTGCAGGCGGCCCTCACGATCGGCCTCGTCAGGCGCGGCGGCGGCTCGGTGCTCGACGGGCTCGTCCTCCTGGCCGGCTATTTCACCATCCTGACCAACCTGGTCGTCGCGACGACCCTGACGGCGGTCGCGGCCGGGCGCGCGGTCGGCGCGTCGCTGATCGGCGCCGCCACCCTGTTCATCGCCATTGTCGGCATCGTCTATTCGCTCGTCCTGCGTGCCCTCTGGAGCCCGGAGGGCTGGCAGAAGCTGGCCGATGCGGGACTGCACGATGTCGTGCCGCTGCTCGTCGTCGCCTTCTGGTTCGTCTTCGTGCCGAAGGGCGGCCTTGCCTGGCGCGATCCCGTCACCTGGCTCGCCTTCCCCCTCGCCTATTTCGTCTATGCGCTGCTGCGGGGCGCCACCACCGGCTGGTGGGCCTATCCGTTCCTGAACGCCGACGCGCTCGGCTATGCCGCGGTGCTGCGCAACGCCGTCATCCTCACCGCCACCTTTCTCGGCCTCGGCCTCGTCCTGGTCGCCCTCGACCGCACGATCGGTGGACGAGCGCGCTGAGCTTTGCCTCGGACGCCTTGACACCCCTTCGGATCGGGCACTATATCCGCGCTCTCCGGATCGCTTCGGCGCTTCGGACAGCCTCTTTGGGGCGGGGTAGCTCAGTTGGTGAGAGCGCAGGATTCATAACCCTGAGGTCGGCAGTTCGACTCTGCCTCCCGCTACCAAACTTCCCGACAATTCAGGTCTTTGGCCGTGGTCCAAAAGCATTAGGCCATGCAAGCCGCCCTTGTCCGGCGGCCGGCACGGCCCATCGCAGCCTGCGCGGTGATCACGCCGCCCGGCGCTGGAACTCCGCCCATTCCTCGGCCACCGCCTGGGCGACCGTCGGCCGTTCGAGCTGCCGCTTATGATAGGCGGCGAGATCCGGCCAGCGGCGCAGGTCCGTGCCGACATGGCGGAACCAGTTGAGCAGCACCACCAGATAGGCGTCGGCGACGGTGAAGCGGTCGCCGAGCAGGAACGGGCGGCCGCCCAGCCGCCGGGTGATCGCCTCCAGCGTCGGCTCCAGCAGCGTCCTGGCCCGCTCCTTCGCCTCGGGTGGCGACTTGGCCGTCAGCAGGACGCTGAAGACGCGCTTGTGCACCTCGGTCGAGAGGTAGTTCAGCGTATCGATGAGCTGATAGCGCGCGAGCGTGCCCCAGGCCGGGGCAAGCCCCGTCTCCGGCTTCTGGTCGGCGAGGAACTGCAGCACGGACGGGCCTTCGTTCAGCACCGCTCCATCGGGCAGGGCCAGCGCCGGCACATAGCCGTTGGGCGAAATGGTCCAATAGTCCCGGCCATCGTCGGTCCGCTTGGCCTGGTTGTCGATATAATGCACGGTGACCGGCAATCCGGCTTCGAGGATGGCGATATGCGCGGCAAGCGAACAGGCCATCGGTGCGGCGTAAAGGTGCATGGCATCCTCTTTGTTTTATGCGAAACGGTACATAAATAGACGGATCCACAGCCCTCGTGTCAAATGATTTTATGCAAGACGGTACAAAACAACCCCGCCGCGCGCCCGGACGCCCGCGCTCGTTCAGCGAGGCCGATGTGCTGGAACGGGTCCGCAGGGTATTTCTCGAAAAGGGCTTTTCGGCCGCCTCGCTCGACGATCTCGCGAAGGCCGCCGGTCTCAACCGGCCGAGCCTCTATGCCGCTTTCGGCAACAAGGAGGATCTCTATCTCAAGGTGATCGCCGACTATGGCCGGCAGACTGCGGCGGCAATCGACAGGATCATGGCCGCCGACCAGCCGCTCGACCAGCGCCTCACCAAGCTCTTCCGCGTCACCGTCGCCGCCTATACGGCGCCGCCCCGGCCGCAGGGCTGCATGATCGTCGGCACCGCTTCGGTGGAAGCCCCGACCCACCCGGCCATCGGCCAGGCGGGTGCCGCCTTCTTCGCCGGCAACGAGGCGGCGCTGGAACGAGCCTTCGCGCGAGCTGTCGGCGCGGGCGAGATCGCCGCCGATCCACCGCCCGCCGTCCGCGCCCGGCTATGCGGAGCCTTCTTCGACACGCTGGCCGTGCGCGCACGCCTGGGTGCGACCAGTGAGGAGCTGACCGCCTTCGCCCTCTCGGTCATACCGCTGGTGCTGGGATCCGCCCCGGCTCCGGCATGACGATTGCTGTTCTTGCGGTAAGACGATGGCACTGTCTCTTTTTGGGCCAGTTTGTCTTCCGGCGGGATCCCACGTTTACCGTGTGAATTACATCGGACGACCGACGGCTCGAAAGAGCGCGGATGGATGAACCATACGTGCAATCGTTAAGTGATTGATCGCTAAAATTGCGCCCAGTGATCCCCGGACAGCGGGGATGGGCTCGAAGGGGGCCGTCCGACATGACATCACAGATCCGCAGCATCATCGCCAAGACGGTCGAGTTGCCCGCCGGCATCGACAGCCTGACCGACACCGCCGACCTCTATGAGGCCGGCATGACCTCTTTCGGCTCGGTCCAGCTCATGCTGGCCCTGGAGGAAGCGTTCGACGTCGAATTTCCCGAGCGCATGCTGAACCGCAAGCTGTTCTCTTCGGTCGCCTCGATCAGCGCCGCGCTGGACGAGCTCGTCGCCGAGCGCGCGGAGAGCTGACCATGGCCGACGCGCCCGCAGCCGACGGCGCCACGACGCTGGCAGCCCGCATGAAGCGCGTGGCGACGGTCGCGGCGGCCGCCGCCGGCCAGGTCGATCGCGACGCCCGTTTCCCGCGCGAGGCGGTCGATGCGCTGCGCAGCGAGCGGCTGCTCGGCATCATGGTGCCGCGCGACTGCGGCGGCGAAGGCGCCGGCTTTGCCGAGATCGCCGAGCTCTGCACCATTCTGGGAACGGCTTGTGCCTCCGCGGGAATGGTCTTTGCGATGCATCAGATCAAGACCGCCAGCCTCGTCCATCACGGCGCGAACAGCGCCTGGCACCGTGACTTCATGGCCCGTCTCTCGCGCGACCAGCTGCTGCTCGCCTCCTCGACCTCCGAGGCCGGCATCGGCGGCGACCTGCGCAATTCGGTCTGCTCGATCGTGCCCGACGGCGACCATGTGACCCTGGAGAAGGACGCCATCGTCATCTCCTATGCGCTGGACGCCGACGCCATCCTGGCGACCGCCCGCCGGGCGCCGGATGCCGCCTCCTCCGACCAGGTCCTGGTCGCCATCGAGCGTGCCCAGGCGGACCTGACCCAGACCTCGACCTGGGACACGCTCGGCATGCGCGGCACCACCTCGCACGGCTTCAAGCTCAGGGCGCGCGTGCCCGCCGCCCAGGTCTTCCCCAAGCCCTTCGCCGAAATCGCCGCGCAGAGCATGCTGGCAAGCTCTCATCTGTTCTGGTCGAGCCTCTGGTTCGGCATCGCCGCCGGCGCGCTCGCCAAGGCCCAGAACTTCGTGCGCGCCGCCGCCCGCAAGGCGCCGACCGTCGCGCCTCCTGGCGCGGCCCGGCTCGCCGCGGCAGCCGCCGAACTGGCCAGCCTCAAGGCCCTGGTCCGCGACGGCATCGCCCGGTTCGAGCGCGCCCGCCGCGACGACGACGAACTGAACACCATGGCCTTCGCCATCGCCATGAACGCGGTGAAGGTGCAGGCCTCCGAAAAGGCCGTGGCCATCGTCCAGGAAGCCCTGACCATCATCGGCATCCAGGGCTACAAGAACGACACGCCGTTCGCGGTCGGGCGCCATCTGCGCGACATCCTGTCGGCGCCGCTGATGATCGCCAACGACCGCATCCTGGCGAACACCGCCACCATGTTGCTGATGTCCCGGCTCGACGCCGATCTCGAGGGCTGACCCATGCAGGCCACTACCGGATTTCTCGATGAACTGTTCGACAAGGGCCTGTTGATCGAGACGGGCGTCGACGGCCTCTACGGCCGCTCGGGCGTCTTCGAGGCGATCGGCGACGGTTTCCAGAATCTCGTCACGCGCTATGCCGGCAACGACAAGGCCGAGGTCGTGCGCTTCCCGCCGGCCATGAGCCGGACGGTGTTCGAGCGCTCGGGCTACATGAAGAGCTTCCCGCAGCTCGCCGGCACCATCCACTGCTTCCACGGCGACAACGCCGCCCATGTCGACCTGCTGCAGACCATCGAGAGCAAGGGCGACTGGACCAAGGGACAGACGGCGAGCGAGGTCGTGCTGACGCCGGCCGCCTGCTATCCGCTCTATCCGGCCGCCGCCAAGCGCGGCCCGCTGCCGCCCGAAGGCCGGCTGTTCGACCTCCTCTCCTACTGCTTCCGCCACGAGCCCTCGCGCGATCCGGCGCGCCAGCAGATGTTCCGCATGCGCGAATTCGTCCGCATGGGCACGCCCGACCAGGTCACCGCCTTCCGTGCCGACTGGCTGGAGCGCGGGCAGAAGCTGATCGCCGAGCTCGGCCTGCCCTTCGCCGTCGACGTCGCCAACGACCCGTTCTTCGGCCGCACCGGCAAGATGCTGGCGGTCAACCAGCGCGACCAGCGCCTGAAGTTCGAGCTGCTGATCCCCATCGAGAGCGAGGAGAAGCCCACGGCCTGTCTCAGCTTCAACTATCATCAGGATCATTTCGGCAAGACCTTCGAGCTCAGCGCCGAAGGCGGCGAGACCGCCCACACCGCCTGCGTCGGCTTCGGCCACGAGCGGGTGATCCTCGCCCTGCTCAAGCATCACGGCACCGACGTCGAGGCCTGGCCGGCTTCCGTGCGCAAGGCGCTCTGGGGCTGAGCATGGCTCAGGTCCTGCCCTCGATCCAGGCGGCCACCTACCAGCGCCACCGCCTGCACGATCCGGCCAATCACTGGCCGGAAACCAATTGCCATACCGACCTGTTCATCGAGCTCCTGCATTCGCTCGGCCGCGAGCCGGCCGCCGGCCTCGGCATGACCCTGGCGCAGGATTTCGAGGGCGACCAGTTCACCTTCTTCAAGATGGCGACGGGTGATCTCGAAACCCTGTTCGGTCTCGACGTGCAGGAACTGTCGATCTACGGCCCGCTGGTCGACCATATCGAGGCGCAGGTCGCCCGCGGCCGTCTCGTCCTGGTCGAGGTCGATGCCCATCACCTCGCCGATACCCGCGGCGTCACCTATGGCGTCGACCATTCCAAGACGACCATTGCGGTCAACCTGTTCGAACGGGCGCCGGCTCGGCTCGGCTATTTCCACAATGCCGGCTATTTCGAAGCCGAGGGCGCCGATGTCGAGGCGCTCTTCGGCTATGGCTCGGTGCCGCGGCCGGTGCTGCCGCCCTATGTCGAATTCGTCAAGGTGATCGGCGACGGACTGAGCGGCGCCGCCCTGCGCGAGGCGGCGCTCGAACGCCTTGCCGGCCATTGGGCGCGCCGGCCGGCCGCCAATCCGGTCGATGCCTACCGTGCCGCGCTGCCGGCCCATCTCGACTGGCTGGCGAGCGAACCGCCCTGTTCGTTCCACCCCTACGCCTTCAACACGGCCCGCCAGTTCGGGGCCAATATCGCGCTGGCCGGCGCGCATCTCGCCTGGCTCGGCGAGCAGGGCGTCGACGGCCTCGCGCCGGCGATCGCGCTGTGCGAGCAGATGACGACCGGCGCCAAGACCTTCCAGTTCCTTCTGGCGCGAGCCCTGGCGCGCAAGCGCTTCGACGCTCTCGACCCGGCGCTCGACGCCATAGCGCGCGATCATGACCGGTTCGTCGCCGCCGTCGCCGGCCCGCTCGGGCTTGCCGGATCGACGGGCGCCGGCCTGCCGGCCAGCGTGCCCTAAGGCCGGGGCATGGCGCTCATCCGCAGCATATCCGGCGACGACGTCGCCGCGCTGACGTCCGGCTGGACACTGGCCCTCTGCGCGCCCGATGCAGCCTTGACGCCCGATGCTGCCGATCGCCTCGCCGAATGGCTGCCGGCCATCGTGCCAGGCACGGCCGCCGAGGCGCTGCGCGCCCTCGGCCGCTGGTCGCTCGACAGCCCGGGCGCGCTGCACGACGTCGATGTCTGGTACCGCACCAGCTTCGAGGCGACCGGCCCGCAGAGCCTGCGGTTCGAGGGCCTGGCGAGTCTCGCCGAGGTCTTCCTCGATGGCGCGCTGGTCGTCGCCTCGCAGTCGATGTTCGTCGGCCACGACATCGCCTTCACCGCCACCGGCCGGCACCGTCTCGCCATCCGCTTCAAGGCGCTGAACCCGGTGCTCGCGAGCGTCAAGGGCCCGCGCGCCCGCTGGCGGCCGATGATGATCACGCCGGGCACCCTGCGGCTCGTCCGCACGACGCCGCTCGGCCACATGCCGGGCTGGGCGCCGCCGGTCGCGATCGTCGGCCCCTGGCGCCCGGTGACCCTGACGGCGCGGCGCGCGCCGTTCACCGTGACCCATGTCGGCCTGCGTCCGCGCCTCGAGGGCACGCGCGGCCTGCTCGACGCGGAGATCCGGTTCGATCGGCCGGTGGCCGGCCCCGTCGCGCTCCACTGTGCCGGGGCCAGCGTCGCGCTCGCGCCCGCCGCGCCGGACCGCTTCGCCGGCCGGCTCATCCTCGACGATATCGCACCCTGGTGGCCCCATAGCCACGGCGAGCCGGCCCTGCATGCCGCCGCGATCCGCGTCGGGACGGTCGACGTCGATCTCGGCCGCGTCGGCTTCCGCACGCTCGAATGCGACCGCGGCGCCGACGGCAAGGGCTTTGCCCTGCGCGTCAACGGCGAGCCGGTCTTCTGCCGCGGCGCCTCCTACATGCCGCCCGACCCGGCAGCGCCGGGCACGGCCGACCCGCTGCCGCTGGTCCGCCTCGCGCGCGAGGCCGGCATGAACATGCTGCGGATCTCCGGGACGACGACACCGCCGCCACAGGCTTTTCACGACGCCTGCGACGCGGCCGGCATCCTCGTCTGGCACGATCTGCCCTTCGCCAATTTCGACTATCCCGCATCCGACCCGACCTTCGTGGCGCTGGTGGAAGCCGAAGCCCGCCAGATGTTCGACCGGATCGAGGCCGCGCCGTCCACGGCGGTGATCTGCGGCGGCAGCGAAATGGCGCAGCAGGCGGTGATGCTCGGCCTGACGCCCAGTCAGGCCGCCAATCCGCTGTTCGAGGACATCCTGGCACGGCTTGCCGCCGATCGCCTGCCTGACGCGGTCTATGTCCCGCATACGCCCTGGGGTGGAGCCCTGCCCTTCTGCACCAATGAGGGCGTCACGCACTATTTCGGGGCGGGAGCCTACCTGCGGCCGATCGAGGATGTCCGCCGCGCCGAGGTCCGCTTCGCGTCGGAATGCCTCGCCTTCGCCAATGTGCCGAGCCCGGCCCGGCTCCGCGCGATGACGGTGAACGATCCCAACGATGCCGCCTGGAAGGCCGGCGTTCCGCGCGATGCTGGTGCCTCCTGGGATTTCGAGGATACCCGCGACCACTATGCCGGCCTGCTCGCCGGCGTCGATCCCGCGCTGCTGCGCACCGCGGATCCCGAACGCTATCTCGCGCTCGGCCGCGCCGCGCCGGCCGAGTTGATGGAACAGGTCTTCGCCGAGTGGCGGCGGGCGGGCTCGACGGCGGCCGGCGGCCTCGTCTGGTTTCTGAACGATCTCGCCCCCGGCGTCGGCTGGGGCGTCATCGACGCGGCCGGCGAACCGAAGGCCACCTATTTCGCCCTGAAGCGCGCCTTCGGCTCCGTCCATGTCGGCCTGACCGACGAAGGCCTCAACGGTTTCGGCATTCATCTCGTCAACGAGACCACGACAGCGCGGGATCTGATCCTGAGCCTGGCCTGCTATGGCGAGACGCCCCATCCCCTGGTGCGCGTCGAGCGCCCGGTGCAGCTCGCGCCGCGCAGCGCCCAGAGCCTTGCGAGCGATGCGCTGATCGGGCGCTTCTTCGACACGACCCGCGCCTATCGGTTCGGCCCGGCGGCCCACGACGCGACGATCGCGCGGCTGACCGACGCGGCCGGGCACCTGGTCGCCGAGGCGACGCACGTGCTGCCCGGCCGTGCGGCGGCGCCGCGCGACATCGGCCTCGCCGCTGCGGTGACGACCCTTGCCGGACGCCCCGCGCTCGGTATTTCCGCCGCCCGTTTTGCCCGTTTCGTGACCATCGACGACGAGACCGGCCATGCCGCCGACCAGGGCTTCTGCCTCGCGCCGGGCGAGACGCGCATCGTCCCGCTCCGGCCCGGTCCCGGCGGCGAGCGCCCACGCGGGCGCGTCAGCGCGCTCAATAGCCACCCCGTCGCTTATGGGGATGTTTCATGATCCCCCTCGTCTTCGACGGCGTGATGGCCCGGCTCCATCCGGCCGAGCCGGCCAAGGCCTCCGGCCTCGGCGTGGTGATCGTGCCGCCGCACGGCCTCGAGGCCCTGGCCGCCGCCAAGAGCCTCCGGCTTCTGGCCGAGGCCCTGGCCGCGCACGGCCATGCGGCGCTGCGCTTCGACCTGCCGGGAACGGGCGATTCACTTGGCGCCGACACCGATCCGGACCGCCTGGACGCCTGGACGGACAGCATTGCCGGTGCGGCGCGCCAGCTTGCCGTCCATGCCGGGGTGACCGGCATCGTTCTCGTCGGCCTGCGTCTCGGCGCGCTCCTCGCCGCGCGCGCCGCGCCGGCCGTTGCCGATCTCGCCGGCCTCGTCCTGCTGGATCCGGTCATGCGCGGCCGCAGCTATGGCCGCGAGCTGATGATCACGGCCCGCGCTGTTGCGGAGGGGGCCCGGCTCGACCCGGAAGCGACCTCGACGCCGGCCGGGCTCAGCATCGGCGGGCTGCTGACCAGCGCTTCGACGCTCGACGGGCTCAAATCGCTCGACCTGGCGAAGCTGCCGCCGCCGCCGGCCCCCGTCCTGGTGCTCCACCGCAAGGGCGTGCTCGATGCCGCCGCCCTCGGCAAGGCCTGGAGCGACGATTCGGTGACGGCGGAGGAGGCCATAGGCTTCGAGGCGATCGGGCTCAGCCCGACCGTCGCGGTGACGCCGGGCGCGGTGATCGCGCGGTGCTGCACCTGGGTCGATGCCCTGCCCCGCCGCGACCGGACGACGGCCGCGACGGCACCACCGGCCAGGCTGCAAGGCCGCGATTTTATCGAGGAGGCCGTGACGTTCGGTCCGCAGAACCGGCTGTTCGGCGTCGCCTGCCGGCCGACGGCGGGCGATGCCGGCCCGATGCTGCTGATCGTCAATGCCGGCCGCAACCCGCATATCGGCTGGGCCCGCGGCGCGGTCACCCTGGCCCGGCGGCTGGCCGGCGAAGGCATTGCGAGCTTCCGCATGGATGTCGGCGGCGTCGGCGACGGCGCTGATCGCCCAGGCGCCGCCGATACGCTCGACCAGGTGCTCTATCACCCCGACCTCGTCGGCGACGTGAGCGCGGCGCTCGATTGGCTGGAAGCGAACGGCTATCCGCGCATCGCGCTCATGGGCGCCTGCAGCGGCGCGCATCTCGCCCTCCACAGCGCGGCCACCGATGCCCGTGTCCAAGGCCTGGTGCTGGTCAATATCCAGCGTTTCGTCTGGCGGGAGGGCGAGACGGTCGAGCAGGCGATCGCCTCCAGCTACGCCGTCGCGTCGAGCTACGTCTCCAAGCTCTGGGACCTCAAGGCCTGGTCCAAGGTGCTGAGCGGCGAGCGCTCGCTGGTGCCGCTGATCACCGAATTCGCCCGCCGGCTTCTCGCGCGGGCGCGTGGCTTCGTGCCCTCGGCCGAAACGCGCGCGGCGCGCGCCTTGATGGCCAGGCTCGACCAGCGCAAGGTGCCGGTGGATCTCGTCTACAGCGACGACGATGCCGGCCTCGAGGAGCTCGCGCGCCATTTCGGTGCGCGCGGTCGGCATCTCGGCCGGATGCGTCGGGTCCGGTTCGGCACCATTCCCGATACGGATCACGATCTGACGCCGGCAGCCGCGCGCGAGGCGCTGTTCGTCCGCACGCTCGCCGCTGCCCGGAGCTGGCGCGAATCCGCGCAGGACACCGGCTCGAAGCCCTGATCGGCCGGCCCGGCCAGCCCGTCAACCGCACCGTTTCGCTCGCTCATGCCTCGGCACGGCTTCTGCTTGTCCTGTGCGGAAGCCAAATGAGGCGTCCCGAAACGGGACGGCGCATAGCGCCGGTACCGGGGCGGGATCGCGGACCCGAGCCGAAGAGCCTGACCGATGACGATGAAGGATCTCGATCTGCCCCTGGGCGTCGTCGCAAGACGCGCACGCGGTGGATATGCCTGGACGCGCCTTGCCATGCGGGTCGCAACCGCCGCCGCGGACTGGATCGTCATCGCCGCCACCTCGTTCGCGATCTCGCTCGCCTACAACCGGCTCGGCGCCGACGACTGGTGGTCGTCGCGTGCCCAGGTCGATCTCGCCATGATGCTCGCCAGCCTGTTCGTCATGCTCAATGTGGTGCGCGGGCAATATCAGATCGGCAACTACATTGCCGGCGAGCAGAAGGTCGGCACGGCCCTGACACTGTGGGCGACCACCTTCCTGACGCTCATGGCCTTCGCCTTTGCCACCAAGACCAGCGAAGGCCTCTCGCGCGTCGCGGTCATCTCCACCTTCGTCGTCGGCATTCCGGTCCTGCTCGGCACGCGCCGGCTGGTCAGCCGGCTGATGACCCTCGGCTCCAAGATCGGCCTGATCCAGGCGCGCCGCGTTCTGCTGGTCGGCCGGGAGAGCGACGTGACCGCCTTCGCCATGCGCTACCAGCCCTGGAATGCCGGCATGCACATTGCCGGGACGGGCCTCCTGACGTCGGAACGCTCGGGCGAGCCGAGCCGGGGCGACATCGCGCGGATCGTCGCCCAGGCGCGGCACATGCAGCTCGACGACGTGCTGATCATCGTGCCCTGGTCGCAGACCGCCACGATCGACCGGCTGATCGACGCCTTCATGCGCATGCCGGTCACCGTCCATCTCGGCCCGGAACGCATCTTCGACCGGTTCGACGAGGTCCGCATCGCCAAGACCGGCGGCATTGCCAGCCTGCAGCTCGGCCGTCCGCCTCTGTCGGCAGGCGAAGTGATGCTGAAGCGGGCGCTCGATATCGCGCTGGCTTCGATCGCGCTGGTGCTGTTCGCCCCGCTGCTGCTTCTGATCGCGCTCGCCATCAAGATCGACAGCCCCGGCCCGGCCCTGTTCCGGCAGCGCCGCCTCGGCTTCAACCAGGAGGCCTTTTCGATCCTGAAATTCCGCTCGATGACCGTGGCCGACGACGGCGACGTGATCCGGCAGGCGACCCGCAACGACCAGCGCGTCACCCGCGTCGGCCGCTTCCTGAGGCGCTGGAATCTCGACGAGCTGCCGCAGATCATCAACGTGCTCTACGGCCAGATGTCGCTGGTCGGCCCACGCCCGCATGCGATCGCCCATGACCGGCAGTTCGACGATGGCCGCATCAGGCTCTATGCGCGCCGCCACAACGTCAAACCGGGCATTACCGGCTGGGCGCAGGTGCACGGCCTGCGGGGCGAGACCGACACGGTCGAGAAGATGCAGGCCCGCGTCGAGCACGACCTCTACTACATCGACAACTGGTCGATCCTGCTCGACATCGAGATCATCATCCGCACGGTCTTCTCGAAAAAGGCCTACGACAACGCCTTCTAGGCGCCGGCCGGCCGGCAAGGCCCTGAACCTTTCCTCACGGCGACACAATCCCGGCCGCAGCCACGGCCGGGATTGTCTGCTTTCAGGGCCGTCCCGCGCAGCGGCGCGGGTGCGAAGCTTATGGAGGATTTCCGGAGCCGCGGGCGAAAACCGGCGCGTGCTTCAGACCGTGTCGACCGCGGTCAGGGCCTCGCGCCAGGCCGTCGCGGCGTCGACGGCGCCCGGCAGCGGCGCGGCGCCGCGCGAGGCCAGCACTGCATCGGCGAGCGCATCGACCGAAGCTTCGGTCGGCACCATCACCAGCCTGCCTGCGTCGATGAGACGCCGGTACGTCGGGTGGTGCTCGAAGGCTCCCGGTTCGCGCGGCGCATTGACCACCACGGGACGGCCGGAGGCCGCCGCCGCCAGGACGCTCGCGCGGCGCGAGGTCAGGCCTTCGGCAAAGGCGTAGAGAAAAACGTCGACTTGATCGAACAGGCCGAACACTTCTGCATCGGTCGCGACATAACCCGTGACCAGCACGCGGTCGGCAAGGCCCAGGGTTTCAGCGCGCGCCCTGAAGTCGGTCTCGACCTGGTCGCTGCCCTTCACGAAGGAACCGATGAAGGCGAGGAACGGGTCTTCGCCGCGCTCCCGCAGCCTGGCGGCGACATCGAGCACGATGGTCGACTGCTTTTTCGGATAGATCGAGCCGAAATGGCCGATGATCAGCCGTCCCTGCTCGCGCGCGGCGGCGAGCGTCGCCGCGGCTGGCGTTGGCGCCGTCGCCGCGGGACGGATCAGGTTCGGCGGGATCGGCACGATGCCGCGCCGCCCGGTCGTCAGCCGCGACAGCGGGCTTGCGGCGAACTGGCGCGCCACTTCCGGCGACGAGAACAGGACGGCGGTCGCCAGCGGCAGAAGGGGCGCGTAGCTCGCCCGCCGCTTCCAGTCGAGATCGGCCCATTCGTGCAGGACGAGGACGAGCCCGCGCCCGCCCGACCGCGCGATGCCGGCGGCGATGACCGGCTCGGCCAGCTTCTTCTTCCAGGCGACCACCGGCAGGTTGATCACCAGCGCATCGGCGCTCGCAAGCGCCCTGCGCAGGCCGGCGGCATCATGATCGAGAACATGGGTCGCGGCCCGCGGTCCGGCGGTCGCCGCGAGGTGACGGGCGAAGGCCTCGACGCCGCAGGTCGCCGCGGCATCGGATATCAGCATCAGCATGCGCTGCTCCGCCTGCGCACTCATGCCGGCAGGATCCGGTCGGCGCGATAGGGCTCCGGTTCCTTGCCGAAAATGCCGCCGATCCGGCCTGCGGCCACCGCAAGCTGGTGCGTCGCGACCAGCGGATTGCCGGTCCGGACAAGGTCACGCAGGGCGCGCAGCAGCGACAGCGGCAGGATAGCGAGGTCCTTGGCGAGGATTTTCGCTGCGCCCGCCGGTCCGGGCGCGTTCTTGCGGTCGACCGCCCGGTTGATCGCCCCGATGCGCAGGCCGCGCTTGAGGATCCAGGAGACGCGCGCGCGCTCGGCCGGCACGGTCTCGGTGATCAGCGCCTCGGCCGCCCAGTACGAACGGAACCCGGCATTGCGGCAGCGGGTGAAGAAGTCCATGTCGCCGCCACCGAGGAAATTGAAGCGCGGATCGAAGGCCGGCCGCCCCAGCAGATCGAAGACTTTCCGGCGCATCAGGCAGTTGCCGCTGCCGTAGATCATCGCCACCGGGCCGCTCGCATCGTAGGCCGGCCAGAATACCGGGTGGCGTGCCATCAGCGCTGGCGCTCCCACGGCGAAGCGCGGCACGACCGGCCCGCCGACGACATCGGCTGCCTCGCGCTCGGCCGCCGACACCATGGCGTCCAACCAGCCGGGCGAGGCCACCTCGTCGTCGTCGATCATCAGGAACAGGTCGGCGGCCGGAAAGCTGTCGAGCGCCGCCGCAAAGCCGGCATTGATCGCGTGGACATTGCCCTGGGCCGCCTCGATGATGCAGAAGCCGGCCAAGGAGCCCGCTTCGAACACCGCACGCGCCACGCTCGCACCCGCGCGCCCTGCCGCGTCGTTCTCGACCACGACCACCGCGAAGGGCGTATCGGTCACCTGGCCGCCGAGCGAGGCGAGCGTCGCCGCCAACATGTCGGGCCTGCGAAATGTCGGCACGACGACCACCGCCCGGATGCCGCCGCGGTCGAGATCTCGGCTGGACGCGAATTCCCGTCCCGGCGCAACTTCGGCGTTAGACATCGTCTCACCCAAGGACAGATCCATGCTCCGGGTCTCGTTCTAGGTCAAAAGTGTGGTGTGGCGCAGCGCCGGACAAGCTGAAAGCAAGATCGGCGCCGTGGCCTTCGATTTGCTTGACGAAAGATGAACTGCCGCCAATCGGCGCCATATTCCCGATCGGAGATGCCTGGTATCACGGCTTCGTAAGTGGATTTGACTAGCCGGATCGTCTCGCGCCGGCTAAATCTTAAGACCTGTTGCGAGACAACGGACGCCGCGGGGGGCGGCGAAACGAGACCTTCTCCTCGATCCGTGCCGGCAGCCGACACTGCCGGTCCGGGACTGTAGAGCCCGAGGCCGGCGCCGCCGCGATGATCGCGAAGCGGGTGTCCTGCCGTCGGGCGCTACTGGAGGGAGCGGACGCTCTTCGCCCTGCCCGCAGTCAGCCAGCGCCCTTGGGCCGGTGCCGGCTTGCCATACGTGGACGATGCGGGCCCTGGGCATGATGATGAAAGCGGTAGGGGACGAGGCTTGGCGGAGTGACGACGGTTCGTTCGAACCGGCGGCGCGAACCGCCGCGGCCAGTCCCGTGGTGCCGATGGGCCAGTCGGTCAATGCCAATGGCGATGCGGTCATCGACCGCTTCGGCGCACGGCTCAGCCATGCGCTGGCCGTTCGCCTGCCGCTGCGGACCATCGCGATGCGCAACCCGCGCCCGCTGCTCTCCTTCACCTTCGACGATTTTCCCGCATCCGCCCATGCGACTGGTGCCGACCTGATGGAGGCCCGCGGCGCGCGCGGCACCTTTTTCGCCTGCACGAGCCAACTCGGCACGGCGCAGGAGCACTGGACCGTGGCCGGTCCCGACGCCGTCGGCGACCTCCACCGGCGCGGCCACGAGATCGGCCTGCATACCCATTCGCACCGGCCGGTCTTCAACATGGCGCCCGCCGAGTTCGAAGCCGATCTCGCCGCCAACAAGGCAGCCCTGCGCCAGCTGGTTCCCGGTCTCCGGCGCGAAACCTTCGCCTATCCCTTCGGCTTTGCCAGCATGGGCCGCAAGCGCCAGCTCGGCAGGCTGGCACGGGCCAGCCGCTCGGTGCAGCCGGGCGTCAATGCCGGACGGCTCGATCCCGACTTCGTCAAGGCGGTCGAGCTGATCGATTGCGGCCTGACCCGGACCCGGCTCGACAACCTGCTCGACGAGACGGTGGCGCGCGGCGGCTGGCTGGTCTTCCTCACCCATGACGTGGCGCCGCAGCCGACGAAGTTCGGCGCTTCGCCAGGCCTGATGAATGCCGCCCTGGACGGCGCCCTCCGGCGCGGCATCGAGATCCTGCCGATGCGCGACGCGCTCGACCGGATCGGTCTCGCCTAGCTGTCGGCCCCGAGCGTCTGCCCGCCGCCGGGCCCCCGACTGAGTTTCCGATTCGAGACGCATGGCGAACCTCATGAAGGTTGTGGTGATCTCAGTCGCGATGCCCGCCGCCGGCGCGCGCGGCCTGCGCCCCAGCTCTGGACAGCTCGCCCTGGCCCCATCCTTGCGCTGGACCCATTGAGGTTCAGTCAAGTGTTCCAATTCGGCACAACCTTAAGGGTTCGTTCCGGTTTGGCAGGAAGGGCAAGCCATGTACGACGACGATCGGGCCGATCCCATCGCGCCGGTTCCCGCAGCGCAGACCGAGGCCAGCGGGCCGTTCGGCGTGGACATCATCGGAGCACTCAAGCGCTACTGGTTCCTGATCGCCATTCTCGGGCCGCTGTTCGGCGTCGGCGCCTATCTGGCCTCCAGCCTCATCACACCCCGCTTCACGTCGACGGCGCAGATCTATGTCGATCCGCGCGGCCTGCCGGTGCTCGACAGCGACCCGGCCGCCCGCCAGCAGGATTCCAATGCGGCGATCAATTTCGTCGAGAGCCAGATGCGCATCATCACCTCGCAGAGCGTGCTCGCCCGCGTGGTCGACAGCGAGCGGCTGATCGAGGATCCCGAATTCGGCGCCACGACCGGCGGTTCGCCCTGGGCGGTGACGCTGCTCAACAGCCTCGGCCTGCGGCGCACGCCGGCCGCCGAGACCCTTGAGACCCGCGAGCAGCTCGCGCTGATGGCGCTCTACGACCGTGTGATCGTGCGCCGGCCCGAGCGAACCTTCGTCATCGAGGTGACGGCGCGGGCTTCGACCGCGGACAAGGCCGCCCAGATCGCCAATGCCGTCGCTCACGCCTTCATGGAATCGCAGGCGGCCGCCCGTTCCGAAGCGGCGCGGCGCGCCACCCAGGCCCTGACCAACCGCCTCGACGAGTTGCGCGAGCGCGTCCGCGTCGCCGAGCAGCGGGTCGAGGATTTCCGCCGCCGCAACGGCCTTGTCGGCACCCGCACGCAGCTCGTCAGCGAGCAGCAGCTGACCGACGCCAATGCCGCGCTCGGCCTCGCCCAGGCCAAGCTCACCGAGGCCCAGGCGCGCTACGACCAGATCCAGCAGGCCGCGCGGGCCGGCAGCCAGGCGAGCGCGCTGCCCGAGGCGATCGTCTCGCCGACCATCGCCACGCTGCGCGGCCAGCAGGCCGACATCCGCCGGCGCCTCGCCGACGCCTCGGCCGAATTCGGCCCGCGCCATCCGAGCATCCGCAACCTGCAGGCCCAGGTCGCCGACGTCGACCGCGCCATCGGCGAGGAGCTCGGCCGCATCGTCCGCTCGGCCCGCGCCGACCTCGACCGCGCCAAGGCGGCGGATGCCGCCCAGCGCCGGCTGGTCGATCAGCTCAGCGCCCAGGCGGTCAGCGCCGGCCAGGCTTTCGTGCAGCTGCGCGAAATGCAGCGCGAGGCCGACGTCAACCGCAACCTGCTCAACGCCTTCCTGTCGCGCTCCCGCGAGACCAGCGAACTCGAGCGGATGGACACCAGCAACCTGCGCATCATCACCCAGGCCCAGCCGCCGCGGACGCGCTCGTTCCCGCCGCGCGGGGTGGTCATGGCCGCCGCCGGCTTCGTCGCCGGTGTCGGCGCCGGCGCCGCCCTCGCCGTGCTGCTCGGCCTCTTGTTCCCCGCCACCCTGCCGCAGCCGGCCGGCCGCGCCACCGTGGCCGGACGCCCGCCGGTCGCCCGGCTCGTCTACTGAACCCGAGGACCGCCCTCATGTCGGATGACTTCGACGCACGCTTCCGGGCCCTGCCGACAGTGACGATCGGCGGCCTGCCGATCTCCGTCCTGACCCGGGACGAATGCGCCGACTGGATGATCCGCGCGGCGCTCGAGCGCCCGCGCGGCGGCCGGCCGCTCTATCTCACCTCGGCCAATGGCGAGGTGATCGCCCGCGCTGCCAGCGAACCCGAGATCGCGACGCTGATGGGGCAGGCCGATCAGATCGTCGCCGATGGCCAGCCGATGGTGATCGCCTCGCGCCGCGTGTGCCGCACGCCCTTGCCGGAACGCATCAGCACGACCGACCTGTTCCATGACGTCGCCCGGCGCGCCGAGGCGAGCGGGGCGACCTTCTACCTGCTCGGCGCGACGCCAGAGGAGAATGCCCGGGCTGTCGCCAATGCCCGCCGCGCCTATCCGCGGCTCGACATTGTCGGCAATACGCACGGTTTTCACCGCGGGCCGGCGCTGGAGGCCAAGCTCGCCGAGATCAACCAGCTCGCGCCCGACATCCTCTGGCTCGCCATGGGCGTGCCGCACGAGCAGCGCTTCGTCCGCGACCACGCCGACAAGCTCGACCGGGTCGGCCTGATCAAGACCTCCGGCGGGCTGTTCAATTTCCTGTCCGGCACCAACCGCCGCGCGCCGGCCTGGATGCAGAAGGCGGGTCTCGAATGGGCCTTCCGGATCTGGCTCGAGCCGCGCCGGCTGTTCTGGCGCTACGCCGTGACCAATCCGAAGGCCATCTACCTGATGGCGACGCGCTCGGCCTGACCGGTCGGCGCGCCCGGTTTGACAGCGCCAAGGTGCTTCTCCAATGCTCCAGGCCACCACGGACGACATTGCACGCGACCGGACCATGTCCCAACAACACTCCTCCCGTGTCGGTATCGTCACGACACGCCCGGTCATGCTGCCCGATTTCACCGCCGTGCGGCGTCTTCCGACCCGTCCGCCGGAACACCGGGATGCCGATTTCGACGCCAAATACGACGCCGAAACCCTGTTCTACGACGCCTTCTTCGACGGCCCGCGCCGCGTCGTCCTGGTCGGCCCGCCCTTTCTCAATCTGAAGGCGGACATCGAGGCCATGACACTGACCGCGCATCCCTCGGGAGCCGCTTGCCGGTTCCGCGTGCGCGAGCTCGACCGCCATGGCCAGGTTCACGCCGAAGTGCCCGAAGGCACGGTCGGCCTGACGCTGCAGGCCGGCTTCGGCACGGTGGAGATCGCGCTCAGCCCCGGCGAGACCGGCCTCTTCGCCGGCCGCCGTGTGCTGTTCACCCAGTCGAAGAACAATCGGCTTGCCTGGATCCAGGACTGGATCCGCTTCTCCCGGGACGTTCACGGCGCCGACGCCGTGCTGATCTACGACAACGGCTCGACCGACTATTCGCTGGAGGAGCTGGCCGGGGCGGTCGCGGCGCTCGACGGCATCAAGGTCGCGCGCATCGTCGCATGGCCGTTCAAGTTCGGCCCGCAGGGATTCGACGCCTGGAGCTTCTGGGATTCCGACTATGGCCAGCACGGCGTCTGGGAGCATGGCCGGCGGCGCTTCCTGGCCGAGGCGGCGAGCGTCCAATGTTCGGATGTCGACGAGATGATCCTGTCGACCGACGGCCGCAGCATATTCGAAGCTGCGGAGCGCCATCCCTTCGGCGTGCTGCGCTATTATGGCCGCTGGGTCATTGGCCTCGACGGCGAGGCGCCGCCACCCGACAAGCGCGACAAGCGCCATCTCGACTATCATGTGGTCCGGCGCGAACGGCCCGAGAAGCGGTTCGGCTTGTTCACCATCGACGGCGACCGCTGCCCGCCGAAATGGACCATCGTGCCGTCCAAGTGCCCGCCGGACGCGCAGTGGCGCATCCATGTCATCGGCGGCCAGCCGACCGCGCGGCTGATGACCAGGCGCTTCACCTACCGGCACTTCCGCGAGATCAGCGACAGCTGGAAATATTCCCGCGTCGGCCGCGAGCCCTTCGACCCGGCAAGGCACGAGCGGGAAAAACTGCTGGCCGAGCACATGGCCCGGGTGCGCTGGGATGCCTGAGGCCGGAGCGCGGCCGGGAGCTTCAGCCGCTCTTCAGGCGATCGCCGCGTGATATCTGGGGAAGGCGGCGCTCAGGCCGCCTTCTTGCCCGCGTCGAACGGGATTTCGATGTCGACCTCGAGGGTCGAGACCTGCGCGCCGCGCTCCATCTTGACGCTGACCTTCTCCTCGTCGATCTGCATGTGCTTGGAGATCACCTGCAGAATTTCGTCGCGCAGCTTGGTGACGAGGTCGGAGCCGCCGGTCGATGCCCTTTCGTGGGCGAGCAGCACCTGCAATCGCTCGCGGGCGGCCGGCGCCGACTGGGAGCGGGAAAAGAGCCGGAGGAAGTTCATGCCGCTTTCCTTCCGAAGATCTTGCCGAAGAAACCTCGCTTCTCGCCGGGGACGGTGACCGGCAGGCTCTCGCCCTTGAGCCGGCGGGCGGCATCGAAATAGGCGATGGCCGGCGCGCTGCGGCTGTCCGAGAGGGTGACGGGTGCGCCGACATTGGAGGCCCGCAGCACGTCCATGCTTTCCGGCACGATGCCGAGCAGCGGGATCGACAGGATCTCGAGGACGTCGTCCACCTTCAGCATGTCGCCGCGCGCGGCGCGCTCGGGGTCGTAGCGGGTGAGCAGCAGGTGCTTCTCGACGCGCTCGCCGTTCTCCGCCTTCAGCGTCTTGGAATCGAGCAGGCCGATGATGCGATCGGAATCGCGCACCGAGGAGACTTCCGGATTGGTGACGACGATGGCGATGTCGGCATGGCGCATCGCGAGCGTCGCGCCGCGCTCGATGCCGGCGGGGCTGTCGCAGACGACCCAGTCGAAGGCGTTCTTCAGCGCGCCGATGACCGTCTCGACACCTTCCGGCGTCAGGTTGTCCTTGTCGCGGGTCTGCGAGGCTGGCAGCAGGTAGAGGCTTTCGAGCCGCTTGTCGCGGATCAGCGCCTGGGTGAGCTTGGCTTCGCCCTGGATCACGTTGACGAGGTCATAGACCACGCGCCGCTCGGCGCCCATGACGAGATCGAGATTGCGCAGGCCGACGTCGAAGTCGACCACCACGACCTTCTCGCCATTCTGCGCAAGGGCGGCGCCCAGCGCGGCGGAAGAGGTCGTCTTGCCGACGCCGCCCTTGCCTGATGTGACCACGATTACCTTGCCCATTGAGCTCTCCTGTTGATGGACACGCCGTCGGCTCAGGCGAGTGATGCCACCTTGAATGTTTCGTCCTCGAGCCAGATCTGGACCGCCTTGCCGCGCAGTCCCGGCTCCATGTCCTCGGCCGTCTTGTAGTAGCCGTCGATGGCGATCAGCTCGGCTTCGAGCTTGCGGCAGAAGATGCGTGCGGCGGCATTGCCCATCGTGCCGGCCATGGCCCGCCCGCGCAGTGTGCCGTAGACATGAATCGAGCCGCCGGCGATGACCTCGGCGCCCGATGCCACCGAGCCGACAATGGTCACGTCGCCCTCGGCGAAGATCGACTGTCCCGAGCGCACGGGCTGGGTGATGACGACCGACGGCGCGGCCTTGACCGGCTGCTGAACGGCGGCCACGACACTTTCGACGGGCTGCGGCCTGGCGCTTGCCTCCGCCGCCGGCGCCTCGAAATCGGCAGCCGGCCGGCCATCGATCATTGCGGGCGGCAGGTCGGCGTCGAGCAGCGAGGGCCGGGCGCCCTCGATGCCCATGATCCGCACGCTCCGTGCCGAGAGCTTGCCGACGAGCTCGTGCAGCTCCGCACGGCTGATGTCGAGCTCGCTGACATCGAGCACGACCGGTCGCCGCATGAAGAATCCGGCGGACCGGGACGCGAGATCGTCGAGCCGGGCCAGCCAGTCCTCGACGGGCAGCTCGGGGGTCAGGGCGAGCGCAAGGAAGCTGCGCCCCTTGAGGCGAATGGGCCGGGGTTGGGTTAACACGGCGGTCATCTTGGTAAATTTTGAGTTCACCCGGTGTATGGCCGCGTGGTTAACAGGAGGTAAATCGCCGGGCTTTTTTCAGTGCCTGAGCCGATCGCCCGAAACTCCGGACAACGGCGAAATCATCCTGCCCGTCAACGGGATAGGCCCCGCCGAACGCGGAAACGAGGATTGTCGGGGCGCAGACCGGGGCTCCGCGGGCGCGGACGCCGACGCAACCGGGAGGCGGCCTGCCGTGAGGGGAAGCAAAACCTGGCCGCGCAGCGCCGGGCTCGGTCCGCCAGGCGATTCGGGCAGCCGGCCGCCCGGCCTCGCCGGGAGGGCCCCGCGGGGCGCGCGGTCAGATCAACCGGCGCCGTGGCCCCGCATCGGAGCGGCGCTGCCTGAACTCGGCGATCTGGCCCATGAGAGCCCCGCGCACGCCGGCGAGATCGATCGCGAAGGCGGCCGCCGCATAGATGACGATGCCGGTGACGATGCTGGTCGCAAGGCCGACAATGCTCTCGTCGGCGCCGCGCCACTCGATCAGCGCCGTCGGCACGGCCATGGCGACCACGGCGACGACCACCTTGACGATCGGCTGCCAGGCGAAGGGCAAGGGATGGGCCTGGCGCGACAGGAGATAGCCGACGACGACACCGGCCGCTTCCGCCAGCACCAGCGAGGCCGCCGCCCCCTTCAGCCCGAAGGGCCGGACCAGCACCAGCATGGCCACGACGTTGACGATCAGGATCGCCGTGCCGTGCAGCACCATCAGGCGCGGCTTCTTGGCGAGATGGAAGCTGACCTGCACGAACTGCTGCGAGATCGTCTGGAACAGCCAGGCGAAGACGAGGATCGGGATCAGTTCGGCGGCGGTCGCTCGGAATTCCGGACCGAGGATCAGCGCCGCAAGATGCGGGGCGACGATCGCGAGACCGACGACGGCCGGCATGACGACGGCGAGGAGCAGCTCGCCGCTGCGCGTCAGATGCGCATCGGCCGCCGCCGGACCGTCCTCCGCCAGCGAGCGGATCGCCAACGGCACGACGGCGGACGCCACCGAGAGCGCCGGGAACAGGATGATCTGACGCGTCAGGTCTGCTGCTGCGCCATAGACGCCGGCGGCATGGTCGCCCAAGAGATAGGCCACCAGCAGCCGGTCCAGCGCCGAATGCAGCGCGAACACGCCGCCCGACAGCGCCATCGGCACGCCGAAGCGCAGCATCTGCGAGAACACGTCGCGGTTGAACGGCTTGCGCGGCCCGCGCCAGACCGCCCTGGAAAAGACGACCGAGGTCAGGAGGTAGCCGCCTGCCACGCCGATGACGAGGCCGAGGCCGCCATAGCCGAGATGGACCATGGCGAGCGACAGGCCGATGGTGACCACAGCCCGCAGAACCGCCGCACGCATATAGGAGCCGGCATCGAGCCGGGCCCGCAGGATTTCCTGGCCGAGCTCGAACAGGCCGAGCGACACGGCGAGCACGACCGCCGCCGCGGCCCGCTCGAACGGCACGCCGAGCGCCAGCACCGTGACCGCGAAGACGATTGGTGTCGCCGCCACCGAGACCGCATAGGCGGCAAGGGCGGTGAGGCGGATGTCGACCGCATCGCCCTCGGATTCGAAGCGCAGCACCGACAGCCGCACCCAGGTGAAGACCAGGGCCGAGACGATGCCGGCAATGCCCATGCCGACGACATAGAACCCATATTCGGTCGGCGTCAGCAGCCGGGTGAACAGGATCACCGACAGGAAGCCGAAGGCCGCCGACGTGCCATGCGCGATCATATAGGTCGATGTCTGGCGGATCAGCATCAGCGCCGGGCTCCGCAGAAATGTTCGAGAACGCGCATCAGGGGTTTGGGGCGATAGGCCTCGTCGAGCGGCAGCGGCCGGTTCGGCAGCCCGTCGGATCGTTTGAAGTACATCGGAACCCAGGTGTATTTGTCGGTGATGCCCCAGCTCAGCACGGCCGAGGGGCGCGCCGCCGCCTGGATCGCGTCCAGATATTCGTAGGCCTTGGCCGCCACCATCATGTCGCGCAGATCGGTCGCCGCCGGCAGCTTGTCGTCCACGACGTCGAGTTCCGTCACCAGCACCTCGAGGTCGAGCGAGCGCATTTCCGCGACAAAGGCGGAAAGCGCGTCGCGGTCGACCGGCAGGTCGGCGCGCAGATGTCCCTGCAGGCCGATGCCGTGCAGCGGCACATTGCGCAGCTTCAGGTCGCGGATCAGCCTGAGGAAGGCCTCCCGCTTGCGCCTGAACCGGTCGCCGACGAACTCGATGTCATATTCGTTGATGATGAGCCTGGCCTGCGGATCGGTGCGCGCGGCGGTCCGCAGCGCCAGGGCGATATGGCCTTCGCCGAGGCGCTGCTGCCAGATCGAGGGGCGCAGATGGGTGCGGCTCGCCGGATCGTTGGCGATCGGCTCGTTGACCACGTCCCAGCTGCGGATCTTGCCGCGATAGCGGCTCATGACCGTTTCGATATGGCGGATCAGCTCGGCCTCGGCTTCGCCCTGGCTGATCGTCCGCGTCCAGTCCGGCATCACCTCGGCCCAGACGAGCGTATGGCCGCGCAGTTCGAGGCCGTTGGCGCGGGCGAACTCCAGCTGCTTGTCCGGCTGGTCGAAGACGAACCGGTCGCGGGCCGGCCTGAGGTCGAACCATTTGAGGCCGCCCTCGCCCACCGCCTGAGCGCAGTGGCGGGCGACGGCCGCCCGGTAGTCGGCCTCGTTCGCCAGCGGCCCGTCGCGCAGCGCGGCGCCGAACGGCACGGTCCACTCGCGCGGCGGGCGCGCCGGCGTCTCGGCGGCGGCCGCGCCGGTCAGAAGCGTCCCCAAAGGAGACGCCGCGCCCACGGAAATGCCGCAGGCGGCCTTCAAGGCCGTGAAAAGGGTCTCGCGTCGGGACAACATGGGCTACCTCGGCCCTCGCTTCGCAAGTGTCGTGCCTCGCACCGGATCATCGCGAGGCACCGGGCCGATAGCGCGGCGAGGATGAACCGTGGCTGACGACGCCTGAATTAGCAGGCCGCCGCCCGCGGCCGGTGATTTGACGGCAGCGCGACGCGTGCGGCATATCGACGCCATCGTGCAAATCGCATTACAACGAACCGGCGAAATCGATTGTTTTGATCGGCGCCAGAGGAATCAGCGCGTTCCGACACGAGAACGACAACGTCAGAGCGAGGAGCCGACATGGTCAAGGCGGTGCGTATCCATAAGCCCGGTGGTCCCGAGGCGATGGTCTACGAGGACGTGTCGCTGAAGCCGCCGGGGCCGGGCGAAGCCTATGTCAGACAGACCGCCATCGGCGTGAATTTCATCGATATCTACCAGCGCACCGGCGTCTATGCGATGCCGAGCCTGCCGCACGGCATCGGCATGGAGGCCGCCGGCGTCGTCGAGGCGATCGGCCAGGGGGTGACCGAAGTGAAGGTCGGCGACCGCGTCGCCTATGCCGGCGGCCCGCCCGGGGCCTATGCCGAGAAGCGGCTGTTCCCCGCTGCGAGCCTCGTCAAGCTGCCCAAGACGATCGACGACAAGACCGCCGCGGCTATCATGCTGCAAGGCATGACCGCCCGCTACCTGCTGAAGCAGACGTACCACGTCAAGAAGGGCGACTATGTCCTGGTCCATGCCGCCGCGGGCGGCATGGGGCTGTGGCTGTGCCAATGGGCCAGGGCGCTCGGCGCCATTGTCATCGGCACAACCTCGACGCCCGAAAAGGCAGCGCTCGCCAAGAAGAACGGCTGCCAGTATCCGATCCTCTACACCCAGGAGGATTTCGTCGCGCGCGTGAAGGAGATCACCGGCGGCAAGGGCGTGCAGGTCGTCTATGACGGGGTCGGCAAGGACACCTTCCTGAAATCGCTCGAATGCCTCGCCATGCGCGGCCATCTGGTGCTGTTCGGCGCGGCCTCCGGCGCGCCTGACCCGATCGCCCCTGGCGCCCTCTCGGCCAAGTCGGCCTCGCTGACGCGGCCGACGCTGTTCCACTATGTCGCGACCCGCAAGGAACTCCTCGCCAATGCCAAGGACGTCTTCGAGGCGGTGGCGAGCGGCACGGTCAAGATCCAGAAGCCGAAGGAATATCCCCTGAAGCAGGTGGCCCAGGCGCACGCCGACCTGACCGGCCGCAAGACGACCGGTTCGATCATCCTCATCCCCTGACGGCGCTCAGGACGGCGTGCCGCGCCCGCCGAGCGAAGCGGGAATGTTGAGGAAGGATGGCTGGGCGGCCGTGCCGCCCGCCGGCTGCGGATAGGCCGGCCCGCCTGAGGGCGCCTGTGCCATCGGCCCGGTTTGCGGGTAGGCCTGCCATTGGCCGGCCTCCGGCGCGGCTGTCGCCACGGTCCGCGCCGCGCGCCGCTGCTGGCCGATGAACCGAAGCCCGAGGAACCCGGCAAATCCGGCCGCCGCCAGCAGGATGGACATGATCGGCCGGTGCCAGAACCAGGCGATCGCGATGGCCGGCAGATAGGTGACGAGCGTCAGGGCCAGCGCGACGAGGCCGGCGCCGGCGGCCATCACGCTGCCGAGGATCGGAATGACGTCGGCGAGCACGACGAACGGCCGCAGCACCAGGAACCAGCCGATCCACATGACCAGGAACGCCGCGCCCCTCAGGATCCAGGTGATCAGGCTGTTGGTCTCGTGGGCATGGGCGAAGAGCACATCCGCCGCCTTGGTGCCGGTCTCGCCGAGAAACACCTCCCGCCCGTTGCGCGCGACATAGGGCGAGAGCCCGTCGCCGGTCTGGCGGCCGGCAACGCTCACTGGCCCCTCGGGCAGGATCGAATAACTGATGCGCAGATCGCCGATCCGCGGGGCCTGCGGGTCGTCGCCGACATAGACCGTGCCGTCGACGAGGCGCGCGCGCTGCCCGAACCTGGCGACGAACGGCGCCATCGCCTCGGCACCGAGCGGGAGGCTGCGCTCCGCGCTGCGGCCGAAGAGGTCGAGCACCGGCCGGTCGGCCCGGAACTGGCCGATCCGCGCGTCGCCGGCGGTTTCGGTACGGCCGGAGACCGGCATGGCCGGATTGCCGTGGCCGTCCCGCTGCCGGAACCTTGTGGAATCGATCGGGCGATCCGACCAGACCCGCTCATAGGTGGTGGTCGTCGTGCGCGTCTGGGAGCCGCCGACATTGCTGCGGCTCTCGGTCTTCTGGTCTTCCTTCCACTGATACATCTCGACCCGGCGCACCAGCCTCAGGCCGCGCGCCTCCACCCGGAAGTCCCGGTCGGCGAGCGGCGCGCCCGCCGCCAGTTGGCCGTTGAGATGAACGAGACGGTTCTCGTTGGCCGGGTCGACCCGGGTCGCCGGCACGGTGACCGCGACCGTCGCGCCCTCGTTGAGCGCACGCGTCGTGCCGATCGCCCTGCCCTCGTTCCAGAACAGGCCGTAGACGGTCGCCGCGGCGAGGACAAGGCCGACGAGGATGCCCGCCAGCGACTGCATCAGCCGCTGCAGAAAGCCGACCTGTTCGGTGCTGGTCTCGCTGTCGCCGCCGATCGTGCCGTCGGCCGACGCATCGGCCGGACCGGACCAGTCGTTATTGGTATCGTCGCTCATCGCAGCCCCTCGCGGGAATATCGCCCGCGCGGGATCATGGTCAGGCGCTGTTTCAACCTGACGCTGCGTCAGAGGCGTCCTGTTTCGCGGCTCAGGGCGCGGCGATCAGGCGGTAGCCGATGCCGCGCACGGTCTGCAGATAGACCGGATTGGCCGGATTGACCTCGATCTTGCGCCTGAGCCGGTTCACCTGCACGTCGACGGTACGCTCGTTGATGTCGCCGCCGGGCGCGGCGAGGTCGAAGCGCGGCACGGTTTCGCCCGGCTTCACCGCCAGCACCCGCAGCATCTCCTTCTCGCGGTCGGTCAGGCGGATGACCTCCTCGCCGCGCCGCAGTTCGAGCCGGCCGAGATGGAAGTGGAAGTCGCCGAACCGCACGGATTCGACCACCGGCTGCGGCGTCGGCAGCGCCCGGCGCAGGATGCCGCCGATCCTGAGCAGCAGCTCGCGCGGCTCGAACGGTTTCGGCAGGTAGTCGTCGGCGCCGATCTCCAGGCCGGTGATCCGGTCCGATGGCTCGGACCTGGCGGTCAGCATTAGGATCGGCACCGCCGGCGCCTGCTCGGTCTTGCCGGCGCGGATCGCCCGGGCGAGATCGAAGCCGGTCTCGCCGGGCATCATCACGTCGAGGATGAGCAGGTCGAAGGTGAGCGCGTCGAGCCGGGCCCGCGCCGCTCCCGCATGTTCGGCGGTCGTCACCCGATAGCCGTTATTGTTGAGATAGCGCGCCAGCGTCTGGCGGATCACCCGGTCGTCGTCGACGACCAGCAGATGGTGGGCATCGTCGGGCAGGGCCTTGGCCGGCGTCATGGTTCAGCGCTCCCTCGGCCGGGCCGGGCCGCGATCGGCCTTGGTGATCAGGCGCGTGACATCCTCGCGCGCTTCCGGATCGATCATGGCGAACAGGAAGCGCACGGCGGCATCGCGCGACGTGCCCGACCCGGCAATCGCGCGCGCGATGCGCTCCGTCTGCAGGCGGGAGAGCTCGAGCGCCAGGGCCCGCCCCTTGTCCGTGACGGTGAGCAGCCGCTGCCGCCGGTCGGCCAATCCTTCCTTCTGGACGATGAAGCCCTGCTCGATCAGCTCGCGCAGCACGCGCGCGAGGCTCTGCTTGGTGATCTTCAGGATATCCAGCAGATCGGCCACCCGGATCTCCGGGTGGCGGTTGACGAAATGCAGCACCCGGTGATGCGCGCGGCCGAAACTGTAGCGCTCGAGCACGTGGTCGGGATCGCCCACGAAGTCGCGATAGGCGAAGAACATCAGTTCGATCAGGTCGTAGGCGGGCTCGCGCACGACCGTTTCGGAGCTCGCGCCCGGAGCGGTCGAGGAGGGGCGGCGTGACGCCGGAGAGACATTTATGTCAGCCATGTTGACATATTCGATGCCGATTGTTACTCATTTGCCCGCATTCACGATACGATCGTACCAAATCGGCTGCTGACCGTGGTGAGAATCGTTGCGCTTGCGATGATGCCTGCACCCCAAGGTTAGCTGGACCCGAAGCGCTTCGCAAAACCACAATCTGGCCGTCGCTGCTCCGGTACGGCAGGAGGATAGTTTCATGAGCCTGATCCCGTTCCATGACCGCGACGGTTTCATCTGGATGGACGGCAAGCTGGTTCCCTGGCGCGAGGCCCAGGTCCATGTCCTCACCCACGGCCTGCACTACGGCTCCTGCGTGTTCGAAGGCGAGCGCGCCTATGGCGGCGTCATCTACAAGTCGACCGAACATTCCGAGCGTCTGCGCCGGTCGGCCGAGCTGCTGGATTTCGAGGTGCCGTTCTCGGTCGCCGAGATCGATGCCGCCAAGGCCGAGGTGCTGAAGGCCAATGGCCAGACCGATGCCTATATCCGCCCGGTCGCCTGGCGCGGCTCGGAAATGATGGGCGTTTCGGCCCAGCAGAACACCATTCACCTCGCCATCGCGAGCTGGGTCTGGCCGAGCTATTTCGACCCGGCGACCAAGATGAAGGGCATCCGCCTCGACATGGCCGACTACCGTCGGCCGGACCCGGCCACCGCGCCGTCGACCTCCAAGGCGGCCGGCCTCTACATGATCTGCACCATTTCCAAGCACCGCGCCGAGAAGAAGGGTTATGCCGACGCGCTGATGCTCGACTGGCAGGGCCGTGTCGCCGAATGCACCGGCGCCAATGTCTTCTTCATCAAGGACGGCCAGGTTCATACACCCCTGGCGGACTGCTTCCTGGATGGCATCACGCGGCGCACGGTGATCGACCTGTGCAAGAAGCGCGGCTTCGAGGTGGTCGAGCGGCGGATCATGCCGGAGGAACTGTCGAGCTTCAACGAGTGCTTCATCACCGGTACCGCCGCCGAGGTGACGCCCGTGGCCGAGATCGGCCCCTACCGGTTCACGCCCGGCAACATGTCGAAGACCATCATGGAAGACTACACGGCCGAGGTCAGCCCGAAGGCGAACTGACCGCGCCTGGCGCATCCGCTTCCCACGACAGGCCGGGCCTCGCGCCCGGCTTTTTCGTCAGTAGAGGCGTCCGCCGATCGGCACCTCGCGTTCCGGGGCCAGCAGCACCACCTCGCCCGTGCCGTCGGGTATGCCGAGCGTCAGCACTTCCGACATGAACTTGCCGATCTGGCGCGGTGGAAAGTTCACCACCGCCAGCACCTGGCGGCCGATCAGGGTTTCCGGCGCATAGTGGCGCGTGATCTGGGCGGACGATTTCTTCCGCCCGATCTCCTCGCCGAAATCGATCACCAGCTTGAAGGCCGGCTTGCGCGCTTCCGGATAGGGTTCGGCCTCGACGATGCGGCCGACCCGGATGTCGACCTTCAGGAAATCGTCGAAGGTGATCGGGCCGGCCGGCGCGCTGCTGCTCATGCTTTCTCCAAACCTTCAGACCGGCGTCACATGCGGATCGCGGAAATCGTCGCCCCGCCAGCTGCCCGGTCGGGGTTCACGGCGCTCGTCGCGCCTGCGCGACGGGCAGAAGCTGCGGGGGGCGCAGAACAGCGACCTGAGCGGCGCGGTCAACCGCTCGACCGTGTCGAGGGTCTGCGCCGCGCGGCCGGCGCGCGCAAGCCCTTCGTCCAGGGCCTTCATGGTGCGGGCGAGCGCCGGATCGTCATCGTCGAGCCAGACCCTGACGACCCGCGCGAAGATAGCCGCCATGCCCTGCGCTTTCAGCGCGCCGCCCGGGCCGCCGGTTTCGACGCCGGCCGCGGCCAGCATCCATTGATGCGAGCGCACCGCCAGGCGGTTCAGCCCCATCGCCAGCGCGCCGTCCTGCCGGGCGGCGCGGGCCAGTGTGGCGATCGCGGCCTTGTGCGGGCCGAGCAGGTCGAGCCGGCGCATCAGCAGATCGAAAAGCTTCTCCTTGACCGGCTGATCCTTGAGGTCGGCGTCGATGCCCTCGAGCACGGCCGTGTCGATGCCTTTCACGAAGGCGGCGATGATCTCGAATCTCGAGCCGAAGGCCTGCCGCAGGGCCGCCAGCGACAGCCCGGCCTTCTCGGCGATCTCGGCAAGGCCGATCTCCCGAAGCGGCTTCTCGGCAAGCAGCGCCATGAACGCCGCGACCACCGCCTCGCGCGGCGGTTCGGCTCCGGTCGTCTTGGAAGTCTTGGCCATGCGATCCTCCCGTCAGTGACACCTGAAGATCCGCGGCCGGCGGCCACCGCCCCGGCCGATCCGCCCTCGACATAAGCCCTGGCGGTTCAGCCCGCCAGCTCCCGCGACCGTTTTGCCGCCGCGGCGACCGCTGCCTCGAACAGCGGATCGACGCCGTCGGGGGCCATGAGCACCTGCAGCGCCGCATGGGTCGTGCCGTTCGGCGAGGTGACGTTCTGCCGGAGCGTCGCAGGCGGGATGGCGGGCGAGCGGTAGAGCAGCTCGCCCGCTCCCTCGACGGTCGCCCGGGCCAGGCGTGCGGCCAGATCGGCCGGCAGGCCCGCTGCCGCGCCTGCGCGCGCCAGCGTCTCGGCGATGAGGAACACATAGGCCGGGCCCGAGCCGGAAACGGCGGTCACGGCGTCGATCCAGTCCTCGCGCTCCAGCCACTCGGCCGAGCCGACGGCGCCGAGCAGCGTATCGACCAGCGCGCGCTGGGCCGCGGTGACATGGCCATTGGCCGCCGCCCCGGTAATGCCGCGGCCAACCGCCGCGGGCGTGTTCGGGATGGTGCGCACCACGGCGGTGCCGGCGCCGAACACCTCCTCCATGCGGGCGATCGTCTTGCCGGCCATGACCGAGACGACGACGGTGGTGTCGATGACGAGATGCTTGACCTGCGGCATGACCTCGTCGGCCATTTGCGGCTTGATCGCCAGCACCATGACGTCGGCGGGCGCGGCCGCCGGCGGATTGATGGCCGTCGGATGGTCGGCGAGCAGCGTTCTGATCGTGTCGGAGGGCCGCGGATCGATGACGGTCACGCGGCTCGGTTCGAGCCCCAGCCGGAACCAGCCGGCCAGCAGCGCACCGCCCATCTGGCCGGCACCGACAAGCACCAGATGGCCCGTGAAGGATTGGAGCGGACGCTCCGTCTCGCGCTGCTCGGAAGGCGACGGGTTCGACATGGCAACCTCAAGGGGCATGGGCTCGCTCAGGCGGTGCGGCGAGCACGCGCCTGAGCGTTACCTGCCTTGAGGCTTGATGTCACGCCTCGCCGACCGTCTCGAACAGGGCCGAGTCCATCGCCTCGCGCGCGCTCTTGCCCGCCCAGACGACGAACTGGAAGGCCTGATAGTAGCGGTCGCAGGCTTCGATCGCCGCATCGAGCTGGGCCTCGCACTGCCGGCCGGAGGCCTCCGCTCCGCCGGCGAGCAGCAGGCCATGGCGGAACATCACCACGCCTTCCTGTGGCCAGAGGTCGAAGTGCCCGAGCCAGAGCTGCTCGTTGATCAGCTGGACCAGGTCCTTGACCTCGGTCCGCCGCCGGTCCGGCACCTTGAGATCGAAGGCGCAGGCCAGGTGCAGCGATTCGATATCATCCATCCAGGTGAAGGAGGCATGGTAGTCGCCCCAGCGCCCGCTCACGGAAATGGTGATTTCATCGTCGGCGGAGCGATCGAACGACCAGTCGTTCAGTGCCGCCAGATTTTCCACGAGATCGACAGGATTGACTTGGCGATCGGTGGTCTCAAGGTCGATCAAGGACATTCCGCCCCCGTGCGGTTCGCTCGGTTGTCGGACAGACGCGACGGACGCAACTGGACAGGAGGACCGTTTCCGGGCCGTCGGCGCTGCCGCCGCCAACCGTTTGATTCGGCTGACCGAATCGATCCTTGACCAGACCCTAACGCAGGATGAAGGCGCTGCCTACTGACCCCGCAACGGATCTTGGATTCGTCATCTTTCCGCAATTGGTCCGTCACGATTATCCACACGCGACCGGTCGCGATGCACAACCTGTGTCGAGGCATCCTCGGTTGTGACCGGATCGGCCCGCTTTTTGGGCATGTTGGCGAGGCGTGCGGCATTGGGCCCCCTGCCATGCGCCCATCCTGGTTGTGCGCTGCACAGGTTCGCGCCATGTTCCAGGTGTCGACGGTGTTACGGAACACTTCCTCCCTGTGTCCCAAGTCGCCGTCGGCGTTCCCCTCTGGAAGGCGGCCGCGAGATGCCTCGCATCAGCGGCCGAAACTCAACAAAGCCGGGCTATTCAGCTCGGCTTTCTTTTTTGTCGGCCGTCGATACTGCGTCAGGCCGCCGCACGTGCCTGGACGATCTTGTCGGCCTCGCGCCCGGTCAGTTCGGCCAGATGGTCGAAACGCGAGGTGAAGGTGCCGACCCCCGCCGTCACCGAGCGGATCTCGACGATCAGGTCGCCGATCTCCGATTCCGGCATCAGCGCAGCCACCACGTCCCAGCCCTGCCAGCCCTCGCGCCCGTCGAAGCCGAGGATCTGGCCGCGCCGCCCGGACACGATGGCGTTGATCTTGGCGGTCGCTTCCGACGGCACCGCGATCTCGACCCGGTGGATCGGTTCCAGCAGCACGGCATGGCAGGCCGGCAGGGCCTCCTGGATGGCGATGCGTCCGGCCTGCTGGAACGCCATGTCCGAGGAATCGACCGTGTGATAGCTGCCGTCGGTGAGCGTCACCGCAATGTCGACCACCGGGAAGCCGAGCGGCCCCTTCCTGATCGTGTCCTCGATGCCGTCCCTGACCGCCGGGATATATTGCTTGGGCACGACACCGCCGGTGATCGTGTCCGTGAAGACGAAGCCTTCGCCGCGCGGCAGCGGCCGGACGTCGATGACCACGTCGCCGAACTGGCCATGGCCGCCCGACTGCTTGCGGTGCCGGCCGCGCACGCCGGTGACGCTCTTCTTGATGGTCTCGCGGTAGCCGACGCCCGGCTTCATCTGATTGACCGCGATGCCGTAACGATTGGCGAGCTTGGCCACCGCCACGCGCAAATGCATTTCGCCCTGCCCGGCCAGCACCATTTCCGAGGTCTCGCCGACATGGCTGACCGACAGGGACGGGTCCTCGTCGTGCAGCTTGGCGAGCGTCAGGCCGAGCTTGACGTCGTCCTTGCGGTCCTTGGCCGACAGGGCGGTCGACAGGACCGGCTGCGGCACGGCGGCCTCGGCGAGCCGCGCCCGCGGCGTCCGGGCCGTGGTAATGGCATCGCCGGTCTCGACATGGTCGAGCTTGCCGAAGGCGACCGTGTCGCCGGCTTTCGCCTCGCCGACCTTTTCAAGGCTCGCCCCGAACATCCGGAACAGGCCCGAGGTCCGCTCGGTCTGACCGGAGGAGCCGGTCAGCATGGCGCCGTCGCCGATCGTGCCCGCCAGAACGCGCGACACCGACAGCTTGCCGCCATGGGCGGTGTGCACGGTCTTCATCACATGGGCGACCGTCTCGCCGTCCTTGACGCCGAGCCGGGCGGCCGCCTCGCTGACGTCGGGAACGTCGTGGCGCAGCGTCTTCAGGAGCCGCAGCACGCCATTGGTCCGGGTCGCCGAACCGAACAGGACCGGGCAGACCAGGCCGTCGCGCAGCTCGCGGCCGAGATCGTCGAACACCTTGTCGCGCGGCGGCTCGAGGTCGGTGAGCAGCGCCTCCATCAACTCGTCGTCGTGATCGGCGAGCGTCTCGAGCATGGAGAAGCGGGCGTCGCGGTTGCGCGTCAGGTCCTCGCCGTCGAGCGGCACGACCATGGACGCGGCGTGCTCGCGATAGACGAAGGCCCGCTCGAGCGCGAGATCGACGAAACCCGAGACGATGCCGTTCGACCAGATCGGGATCTGCCGCAGCAGCAGCGGCACGCGCGAGGCCGGCCGCAAGGTCGTCAACGTCTCGCGGATGCGCTTGTCGGCCTTGTCGATCTTGTTGATGAACAGGAGACGGGGAATGCCGCGGTCTTCGAGCTCGCGGAGGATCACGCCGAGCGCCGGGACCTTCTTCTCGTCGGCTTCGCAGACGACGACGGCCGCGTCGACGGCCGGAACCACATTGCGCATTTCATGCAGGAAGTCGACCGAACCGGGGCAGTCGATGAAGGTGAAGGCCTCGCCCATGAAGCTCGTCGTGGCGATGCTGCCTTCGACGCTCATCTTGAACTGGCGGGCCTCGCCGCTGGCATCGGCGACCGTCGTGCCGCTGTCGACCGATCCCATCCGCTGCAGGACGCCGGTCCGCTCCAGGATTGCTTCGAGCAGCGTGGTCTTGCCGCTCTGGAACGGGCCCACCAGCGCGATGCACCGGGGACCCGCAGCCCTTCTGCCGCCTGCTTCACCCATGGCACTTTCCTCGTCGTTCGGGCCCGGGCGAGAAAGTCGACCCGGAAGGGACGGGACGGACGGAGGGTCTTTTGCGTGCACCTCGCGCAAGCCGATGCTCGCGCCGCGGCGGAGGCGATGCAAGGGCGCAGTCTCGCGCTGCAGCGAATAGGAGGCGTCGGACGTGCCGGTCAGGTGCCGGCAGGCGCCGCCCGCCGCGCGGGCGGAGGTCAGCGCAGCTGGCGGCGGACCGCACCGGTGACGATGGCATCGTCGACGGCCTGCTGGCGGGCCGCCAGGCTCTCCGCCCCGGGCAGATGCGCCGTGCGCCGGTCGGCGAACTGTGCCAGCACCACGGCTCCGGCGGCGACCAGAAAAAGCACTATTCGGGACATGCCGGACCTCGGAGCACCACAAGATGTCGAAGCTCCATTGTCGGATCATCAAGGTTAAGGCCGGGTTCATGGTTTCGAAATGTTTCTCCCGTTAAGATTTTCACGCAGACGTGACCCTGCGCCGCAATTTTGCCTGCAATGATCGTCGCACTGTCATTGTTGAGCGCGAGGACTGCCCCGCCGGGGAAGGTTCGCTTCGGGGCGGCTCGCATCGACACGGTTGAGTGGCATCGTCCGAGCACCGACATCGGCCCCGCATTCGTGCCTGCCTGGCGGATCGACGGAGAACGCTTCATGCCTCGTACTGCGCATGTGCTGCTACGACGACCTGGCCGCCGCGGCTTTCCGCAGGCGCGGCCGCGCGTGCCGACCATCGTCTCGGCGCTGGTGGTGATCGCCCTCCTGGTCGCGCTGGCGGTTGCCGCCTTCTTCCTGTCCACCGAGCTCGTCGACCCCGAGACCTTCGAGGACGGCGCCGATCCGGAGACGCTGGTCATGTCCGGCACGGTGCTGATCGCGCTGCTGGGTTTTTCGGGCCTGCTCGTGCACGTGCTGCGCCGGGGAACCGGCGGCGGCAACCGCGGCAAGGACCCGAGCGTCCCGGCCTGATCGGCCGCACCACGGCGCCGCGCTCGGGCCGGCGCCGTGCCAGGGTCAGCCTCCATGCGGAGACTGCCATGCGCTTCATCCTCCTCGCCGTCCTTCTCGCATGGGGCGGCATGCCGGCCGCGGCCCAGCCGGCGGGCGAAACCGCCCTCGACGTGAAGGTCATGGCGCGCGGGCTCGAGCATCCCTGGTCCCTCGCCTTCCTGCCCGACGGCCGCATGCTGGTCACCGAACGGCCGGGCCGGCTCCGGCTCATCGAGCGCGACGGCCGGGTGCGTCCGGCCCTGTCGGGCGTTCCGACGGTCGCCGCCACCGGCCAGGGCGGGCTTCTGGACATTGCCCTCGACCCTGCCTTCTCCGAAAACCGGCTGATCTATTTGAGCTTCGCCGAACGGCGCGGCGGCGACACCAATGCCACGGCGGTCTATCGCGCAAGGCTCAACCAGGCGGCGACCGGGCTGGAGGCCGGGCAGGTCATCTTCCGCCAGGAGCCGGCCTTCGCCAGCCGCCTGCATTTCGGCTCGCGTCTCGTCTTCGATCGCAGCGGCGCCCTGTTCGTCACCATGGGCGAGCGGTTCCAGCTGCCGAACGAAAGCCAGAACGCCGCCAATACGATCGGCAAGATCGCCCGCGTCACCACCGCCGGCGCACCCGCCCCCGGCAATCCCGGCGCCGGGCGGGACGGCTGGGCCCCGGCGGTCTGGTCGATCGGCCATCGCAACGTCCAGGGCGCCGCGCTCCACCCCGCGACCGGCGAATTGTGGATCACCAATCACGGCCCGCGCGGCGGCGACGGCCTCTACGTCGTGCGCGCCGGCCGCAATTACGGCTGGCCGCTGATCTCCTACGGCACCCATTACGACGGCCGGCCGGTCAATGGCGGGGCGAGATCGGCGCCTGGCCTCGAGCAGCCGCTCGTCCACTGGACACCTTCGATCGCCCCCTCGGGGCTCACTTTCTATACCGGCGACCTGTTCCCGGCCTGGCGCGGCAATCTGATATCGGGCGCTCTCGCCGGGCAGATGCTCGTCCGCATCGAGCTCGACGGCGAGCGGGTCGTCGCCCAGCACCGGCTGCTGACCGAGTTCGGCCAGCGCTTCCGCGATGTCAGGCAGGGACCGGACGGCGCCCTGTGGGCGCTCACCGACGCGGCCGACGGCCAGCTCGTGACCATCCGCCCGCGCGGACGCTAGCCGCGCGGCCGGTTGCCGGAGACATGGCGCACCCGCCCGCTGGCGAGGTCGACCTCGTAGACGGTCTCGCCCTGCGGGCAGCACCGGGCATCGTCCGGCCGCAAGGTGAGCGCCCGGAAAGTGGCCGTCGAGCCCTCGAAGGTCGCCTTGAGACCGGTGCCGTAGAGTCCGGACAGGCGGGCCCGGTAGCGGTAGGCCCCGCCACGCCGCTCGAACAGCAGGATCTCGCGCATCATGGCGCTGCCGCCGCCATAAGAAATGGCGGCGATGACATGGCGTGGCGCGGGCGTCTCGTTCGACGCATGGATCTCGACCTCGTCGGCGAGCCGTCCCAGCGAACATTGGCCGTTGCCGTCGGCGCAGGGCAGGTCCATGCGCTGCGCCTGGCGGAAGATCGCGGCGGCATAAGGGCCCTCGACCCGGTTCCAGACGGCGCGGGAGCCTTCGTCCAGGCTGCGGTTGGCCGGTTGGGCCAAACCCGGACCGCCGGGCGCAAGGACCGCAGGTCCCAGAGCGGCCAGCCAGGCCAGTCTCGTCATTCGCATGGAGCTGCGCACGCCCTCTCCCCGATCAGCAATCCGGCATGGCCGAAGTGGTTCGCCAGCGCACCATTTTTGCCCGGGCTATGCTACATAGGCCGCCGAGCGCGGCATCCGGCAAGTCGGTCATGAGCCGCACGTCCAAGACCCGCCAGGATTCCACGATGTTCGAACTTCTCAAGGACCAGCCGCCCGACGCGCTGCTGCAGCTCATCAAGCTGCACCGCGAAGACCCCCGCACCGACAAGGTGGATCTCGGCGTCGGCGTCTATCGCGACGAGACCGGCGCGACCCCGGTCATGGCCGCGATCAAGTCAGCCGAGCGCCATCTCCTCGAAACCCAGCCGAGCAAGAGCTATCTCGGCCCGGAAGGCGACGCGCGCTTCGTCGAACTGCTGCGGCCGTTCATCGTCGGCGCGGCCGACCGCTACGGCGACCGCCTGCGCGGCCTGCAGACACCCGGCGGCAGCGGCGCGCTGCGTCTCGGCGCCGAGCTCGCCGACGCGGCACGGCCCGGCACGGCCATCTGGGTCGGCACGCCGACCTGGCCGAATCATGCCCCGGTGCTCGCCGCGGCCGGGCTGACGGTGAAGACCTACCGCTATTTCGACATTGCCAGCCAGACGCTGCTGTTCGACGAGATGGTGGCGGCGCTGTCCGCGGCGCCGGCCGGCGACCTCGTTCTGCTGCACGGCGCCTGCCACAACCCGACCGGCGCGGATCTCGACATCGAGCAGTGGCGGACGATTGCACGCCTCGTCGCCGAGCGCGGGCTCGTGCCGTTCATCGACTTCGCCTATCAGGGCTTGGGACTCGGCCTCGAAGAGGATGCACGCGGCCTGAGGCTCGTGCTCGAAAGCGTCCCCGAGGCCCTGCTCTCCTATTCCTGCGACAAGAATTTCGGCCTCTACCGCGACCGCACCGGTGCCCTCTACGTGCTGGCCAGGGATGCCGCTGCGGCCCGCACGGCCCAGGCCAATGCCGAGGCCCATGCCCGGGTCAACTGGTCGATGCCGCCGGATCATGGCGCGGCGCTGGTGCGCATCATTCTCGACAAGCCGGAGCTGACCGCGTCCTGGCGCGCCGAGCTGACCGGCATGATGCAGCGGATCAACGCGATGCGCAGCGGGCTCGCCGCCGCAGCCCCCTCCTTTGCCGCGATAGCCGGCCAGCGTGGCCTGTTCTCCAATCTGCCGCTCTCGGGCGAAGCCATCGACCGGCTGCGCAGCGAGCACGGCATCTACATGGCGCGCAGCGGGCGCATCAACCTGGCCGGTCTGCAGACAAAAGACATCGCCAGGGTGGCGGCGGCCTTCGAGGCCGCGCGCGGAGGCTGACCCCAAGGTCAGCCATCCGCCAACCGCGCGACGGGGCTGCTGCCCGACCAGCTCTCGGGCGGCGCCCCTCGCGCATCGACATCGGCATGACCATGCCGGTCGCCGAGGCCGGCAAACGACCCGGAGCCTCAATCGGCCGGCCAGATGATCAGCGGCGGGAAAAGCAGGTCGGCGCCGAAGGGCTGCGGACGATCAGCGCCGCGCATCCGCGACAGCGAACAGGCGCTGCCGGCCAACGGCACTGTGCGCCGCCGTCACGCGCCGCGCGGCTCATGCCGCGCTGGCCCGGATCCGCGCGGGCATCACCCGGCGGCGGCGGCCCGGAAGCGGCGGACGAAATCTTCGAGCGTGGCGCGGTCGGTGTCGGAAACGGCCCAATACAGGAATGCACCGTCGGCCCAGCGGATCAGGGAGAAGCCGCCGGTGGAACGCGGCGTCCCGGCCGGCATGGATGCGGTTCCGTTGCCCTGCGGTGCGGCCACGAGGGTGACCAGATGCTCGCGGTGCCTGTAGACCAGAGCCGGAACCGGCTTGTCCCCGATCACCTCGACGCGTCCGCCCAGGAGTGAAAAGCCGTCCCGTGCCAGGTCCGGTGCGGCGGGCGACAGGCCGATGCGGGCATCCAGCCAGGGCTTGACCGTGTGCCGATCCGAGGACGCGACGTCCACCGGGCTTGCCGCGAGCAGGCTGCGGCGATGGCCGCTGGCTATGGCCGCGACAAGGCCGTCCGGCGCGTCACGTGTCACCGCCCATTGGGTCAGTCCGCTGGCCAAGACCGCGGTGACGAGGATCGACGCCGCCATGGCGCGCCAGCCGAACGGAGCGGGGTGAGGGAGCCTTCGCTGGACCACTGCATCGGGGCGACCCGCGAGCGCGGCGACGCGCGTCCGGAAAGCGTCGCTGACGGCGGGACGTGGCAGGCTGCGGATGGCGGCCTGCTGCGCGGCGATACGGACATGTTCTGCCGCGAGCGCCGGATCGCCTGCCAGGCGGCGCTCCAGCGCCAGGGTCGTGGCAGCATCGAGCTCGCCATCGACCAGAGCATGGAGCAGCAGCCGAAGGTCCATGGGATCCGATGGCAATTGCGTGCCTTCCGTCATCGCGCCCCCCCGAATTCCGCTTCCAGCGACCCGCGCGCTCGCGCGAGCCGCGACATGACCGTCCCCAGCGGCAGGTGGAGCATGGCCGCGATCTCCCGGTAGCTGAGGCCGTTGACATCCCGCAGCACCAGAATTTCGCGAAAGGCATGCGGCAGCGCCATGATCGCTGCTTCCAGCGCCGCGGCATCGTTCTTGGCGATCAGCGCTGTCTCGGGCGTCTCGCTGCCGGTTGCCGCGCAGGTGCCCAATGCGTCGAGATCGGCCAGATCCCCGACGGCGACAATGCGGCCCGGGTGGTTTTGCGCAAGCCAGGCGTAGGCCGCGTTGCGCACGATGGCCAGCAGCCAGGCACGCGCATTGCCGCCGGCATAGGTCTCCAGGCTCCTGTGCGCCTTCAGACAGGCATCCTGCACCACGTCCTCGGCATCGACGGCACTGCCGGTCAGCCAGCGGGCAAGTGCCAAGGCATCGGCCAGATGGGGCAGGACCACCTCGCCAAAGCGTTCGGCCGAGCTTTTGTCGCTCAACACCACGGCATCATCCGGGCTCTCCGGAACGGCGCGCGACAGGCTCACGGCGCGACGATGATTGTACCCTGCATGTGCGGGTGAAGAGAGCAGAAATAGGGAAAGTCGCCAGGTTTTGTGAAAGTGACGGAATAGGCTCCCCCGGTGTCGAGCGCACCGGACCGGAACGAGCCGTCGGTCGCCGCGACGACATGGGGACTGTCGTCCTCGTTTTCGAATGTCACGACCGTTCCGGCCTTCACCGTGACAGTTGCGGGATTGAAGACGAAGTTCTCGATCCTCACCCGCACCGTCTCTCCGGCCGCAGGCGGAGCCTGCGCCATCACGGCCATGCCGAAGCCGAGGAGAGCAGCGCGAAGCCGGGCGGCGAGATTTGCGCGGGCCATGGCCGATATCCTTCCGTGCGCCATGGGGCTCAGGCTCCCGCAAGCGTGCTGTCGACGATCGCGAGGTTCTGCTCGCCCCGCTTCACCGCGACCTGGGTGATGCCGAGGAGGTTGCGCAGTTGGCCGGGCGGCACCGTCATCGGTCCGGGCGACGGCGCCGCACCGGGCGCCGGCTGCGGGAAGGCGGTCGAAAGGGCGGTGTGGAAGGTCACCTGCCCCTCCACCTTCTGCATGATCTGGTGGATATGGCCGTTGAGCACGGTGACCGAGCCGAAGCGCCTGAGCAGGGCGAGCGCCTGCGCCGCATCGTCGGTGCCCCAGCCCCATTCCGGATAGACCGCCCAGAGCGGGATATGCGCGAAGACGACGATCGGCGTGGAGGCGCTGAGCGCCCGCAGGTCGTCGGCGAGCCAGGCAAGCTGGTCCGTTCCGAGATTGCCGAGCCCTCCCGCCTTGAGGTTCACGACATTGACCAGGCCGACGAAGTGCACGCCGTTCTGGTCGAACGAGTACCAGCCCGCCCCCTTGGTGCCCGCGCCGTAGCGGTCGAGATAGGCGCGCCCGTTGTTCTCGTCGATCACGTCGTGTTCGCCGGGGACGTAACGCACGTCGAACCCGGCTCCGCCGATGATCTGGGCAGCGGTATCGAACTGCGCGGCCGTGGACAGATGGGTGATATCGCCCGTGTGGATCATGAAGGACGGCTTTTCAGGCAGCGCCCCGACCTTGCCGATGGCCTCGCGCAACGTGTCGGTTGCATGCGGGTTGGCCGCCCTGTCGAAGCCGATATGGCTGTCCGAGATCTGCAGGAACGTGAAACCGGTGGAGGCCCCCTCCGCCGCCCGGGCCTCGCCGAGCAAGCCAAGCGACCTGGGCACGCCGCCCGAAACCGTCCAGAGGACCCCGGTACCCGCCCAGATCATGCACTCGAGGGCATGACGGCGATCCATTCCCGGATCATTGCTGTCGTCATGGGCCATGTCGGTCTCCTGCATTGCAGCCAGGTGGCAATGCTGAGGAGACCGGGAAAGCCGCCGGTTTATTCCCGCGGCCGCCGCGCCGGACGGTCACAGAGGCGTGATCCAGCCAGTGTCGCCGTGGAGCTGCAGGCGGGGACGCCTCCCGGATAACCGCGCCGTGGCGGCAGCGGGAGGACGGCCGCCTCCATCGCGCGAAGCGGGCCGCATGCCTCGCAATCAAACCTCCGCCAGCCGCGGCTCCGGCGTCAGCACCACGCAATGGTGGCCCATCGCATCGCCGCCCAGCACGAAATGCTGGGCGGCGAAGCGCTGCATCAGGTCGGTCTCGTAGAGCGCCACGGCGTCGGCGCGGCAGATCAGGAATTTCGGCGCCGCGACGATGTCCTCGCGGTCGATCACGCACATCAGGCGCATGTCCTGGTGCCGCCGCAGATAGTCGTGCACGGCGACCACCAGGAACGGATAGCCCGGGTGCAACATGTCGTCGAGGCAGATCAGGCCCTGCGGATGCAGGTTCGCATGGGCCAGCGTCAGATCGTGGCCGAGCGCCTCGGGCGAATGCTCACCGTCGATATGCAGGAAGCGCAGCGGCTGGCCGCCGGTCAGGCCGCCGAATTCGGCCGTGGACAGCTTGCCCGTATCGAACGGCCGTGGCGTGAAACGGTCGCTCGTCAAACCAGACCGCGCGGCATGGCCGAGAAACCGGTCGAGCACGCCGTCGTCGGGCCAGGAGAACAGGTCGAAACCGTAGGCATGCTCGCCCGGCGCGAGCGCAAGCGCCATGGCGATGAAGAAGCGCCCTTCGAACGTGCCGATCTCGGCGATGTCGCCGCGGATCCCGAGTTCCGTCTGCCGGCGCAGGAGGTGCCCGCAAATGGTCGCGGCAAACCGTGACGACATGCCGGGAACGGCCGTGAAATCCGTGCTCAGATAGCGATCGAGCGCCGCAATGCCGCTGGCGAAAACCGATGTCATGCTGCCTGCCTTGCCGGATGCCGGAGCGACGGCGCGGCGCGCCTCGCCCGGAAAGGACCGTCCAGCTCGACAATAAGGCGCCGGCGACAGGAAGGAAGAGCCATGCCGCCGCCGGCCCCCGCCTCTCTCATCCGTCAGGGCTGCCGGCATCTCCAGCGGTTCCGCCGAGACGGGCGGCGAACCAGTCGGCAGCCAGGGCTGACCGGTCGGCCCCATGGTTGTAGATGGTGTGCTCGCCGTCGGGCCAGACCTCCAGATGCCTGTCGGCCCCGGTCACGGCGTCGAGAAAGGGCTGCTGGTCGGCAAGCTGGACCAGCGGGTCGGCACCGCCGTGCAGCACGAGAAGCGGGCAGCCGATACGATCGGTTGCCGGGTCGAAGCGCATGCGCTCGAAATTCCTGTTCAGCGCATCCTCGTCTTCCGTCCCCAGCATGGCGGCGGACTGCTCGAACGCCGTGCGGAAAGGCAGCAGCCTCGGCCGCGCGAACGAACCGTTGACGCAGCAGGCCATGATCCGCGGGTCGCGCGCCGCCGTCTTGGCGGCCCACAGGCCGCCATAGCTGTTGCCCCAGATGCCTGCTGGCCCCAAGGCCGGGTCCTTGAGGATATGAGAGACGAAGGCCTGATAGGCGGCGGGAACGTCGACATCCAGCCGGATGCCGCCGGTCATCCGCGTCTCGCCCTGGCCGGGCCCTTCGGCGAGGAGCGTCGCGAGCCCGCGTTTCGCAAGGGCCAGCGCGATCGGCAGATAGGCAAGGCCCCACCCGCTCTGCCCGCCGAAGACGATGACCGTGCCACGCGCCGGCTTTGCCGACGGGCGCATCAGCCAGCCGACGAGCGCGGCGTCCATGAAAGGCACCTCGATCCGCGCGAGCGGAGGATCGGAGATCCTGCAGAGCTGCCGCCCGGCCTCGGCCAGATCGCGATAGAGCGCCCGCTTGCGTGGAATGTCGAAGTTGAAAGCCATCTGCGCGAAGATCAGGCCGGCAATGCCCTTGGCGCGCTGTTCCGCGGCCGTCACCCGATAGCCCTCCGCCTCCGCGCGCGCGGCCCGCGCGAGCCGCCGGCGGCCGATCGCTTCCGCGACGGCGTCCCATGCCTCGCCCTCCGTCGAGCGCGACACCAGTTCGGTCGCATCGGCATGGTCCATTCCGTAGTCGATGAGGCGCGTCATCGGCATGGCGCGTTGCAGCGCCGCGGTCAGCTTGTCCTGCGGCACGGTCGGATCCTGCGTCATGGAGATCGTCCTGTTCTGTCCATCGGCCTGGCGTTCAGCGGAGCCAGTGCAGCTTTTCGCGAAGGCTCGCCACCAGCGCACCGAGGCGGTCGAGCCGGTCGACCGAGCCGAGGGCGATGAAGTCGGGCCGGCGCAGGTAGGCGGCCATGCCGTTCTCGCGGAGATAGCGTGTCTGCGCGCCGTCGATATCGATCGCAGCCTGACCTTGCGCCACCGCGCCGCCAAGGACGACGATCCGGCAGCCGAGGGCCCTGAGAAAGGCCGACGCCGCGGCGTCGAGATGAGGCGACGGGTCATCGAGGCTCACCAGCAGGAAACCGTTGCCGAAGACATCGTCGAGCCGGCCTTCGGCCTCGCCGCTCCTGACGATGCCCTGCGGTGTCGGCGCGCCCGTCGTCTGAAGGAGATGGCCGTCGACCTCCCGATGGACGACGCCGGTTTCGATCTTCGGGAACGGCGGCAGCGGTGGAATGCGACCGGACCGGAGCATGGCGTTGCGCGCTGCGACCTTCACCGGATCGTCTTCGTTGGCGACCGTGCCGAGAAACGTCGAGGCTTCGGTGATGGCCGTGACGTGGGGTCTGCGCTCGGCCTCGTAGGTTTCGAGCAGGCGCTCCGCACACAGCCCCTTGAGAACAAGGTCGAGTTTCCAGGCGATGTTGGCGGCGTCGCGTATGCCCGAGCACGCGCCCTGGCCCATATAGGGCATCATCGTATGAGCGGCATCGCCGGCGAGCAGAACCCGCGCCTCTTGCCATTTCGTCGTGATGGCGGGGTCGAACGTATAGACGATGTTGCGGATCGGCTTGACCTCATCGAGGCCGATATCGTGCTGTTCCCTCAACCAGGCGAGGCCGTTGTTGATGTCCTCCCAGAAGGCGGCATCCTCACCCGGCAGGACGCGCATTTCGAAGCGCACGCGGGATTTTCCGATCGGCATGTACATGTGTGCCCGCGCCGGATCGCAATAGATCGAGGTGACCTTGAAACGATCGCCGAGATCGCCGGCATATTCGGAATCCAGGTTGAGCCATCTTTCGTGATGGCCGTACTGGAAGCGCTCGATGCCCAGCGCCCGGCGCGTGAAGCTGTTCGCGCCATCGGCACCGATGACATAGTCGACCTCGAAAGTCCGTGACGTCGACATGCGATCGGCCGGCATCTTCCAGGCCCCGCTCCATGGGCGCGCCGAGACGGTCGCCCGCTCCGGTCCCTGGACCAGCTCGACCGCCTCCCAGCCGCGCAGGAACTCGACCCCTGGATGAGCCTCCGCCCGCAGATACATGGCTTCCTCGATCGCCGGCTGGAAGATCGAGATATGGGCTGGGAAGCCGCACTGCTCGCCCTTCCAGTCCAGGTCGATGAGGACGCCGCCCTCCGCATCCAGGTATTGATAGTTGTCGATCGGCAGCGCATCGCGCAGCGCCAGATCGATGTCACCGGCCGCCTGCACGAGCCGCGCCGTCTCGCCGTCGATATGAGAGAGGCGCGGCAGCCCGTAGGGCTCAGGCCAGCGCTCGATGACGATCACGCTGTGGCCGGCGCGGCCAAGCAGGGAGGCGGCGGCAAGGCCGGTCGGGCCGCAGCCGATAATGGCGACGTTGCGCCGGCTGGTGGCCTGCATCAGGGTCGACGCGTTCTGCATGGGTGTTCTCCCTCCGTTTTGATCCGTTTTTTTGCAGGCCGCCGTCGCGCGCCCGCGGACGGCGCACGGAGGCGCGTCGCGGCGGATGAGCGGTCGCGATGTCGGCTGCATGGGCGTGCCGCCCGCATGTGGTCCGGCGCGAGGCGTCGAAGACCGCGGGATGCGCTCCGGATAGTCTCAGGGAGATGGCGGACGGAGGCTAGGGCGGGGCTTTCGGCTCGGCGCACAAGATCTTTGGCGCGCGCGCACAAGCGAGGCGTACGGCCAGGTCCGCCGATGCAACGGCAGCCGGGCTCCGCCGGCCGCGCCTAGCGCTCGCGATCGTCAGGTGCTTCCGGCCGTATCGCCCCCGGCGAAATGCCGAACTCGGCCTTGAAGCAGGTGGAGAAATGGCTGGCATTGCGAAAGCCATGACGCTCGGCGATCTCGGCGATGCGCCGCGGCGCACCTTGGACGCGCAGCAGCGCGTCCCGGCACCGGACCAGCCGCCGGGTGCGGATGAAACGGCCGACCGACACGCCCGACGCCTGGAAGGCACGGTGCAGGTAGCGTGTCGAGATACGCAGGGCGAGGGCGACCGTCTCCGGCGACAGGTCCGGGTCGGCAAGGCGGGCATCGATATGCCGCAACGCGCGGCGGCGGATACCGCTCAAGGCGATGGAACTTGACTCCACCAGGCCGTCCTCGGCGATGTCGAAGACCATGCCGAAGAAATCGACCACACGATCGGCGAGCACCGTCGCCTGTGGCCCGGCGGTCTCGGCATGGACGCCGAGGGACTGGATCAGATCGTAGCCGATGGCCGCGACGCCGACACCGCCTGGGCGGCTGACCGCGCAGCATGCTTCGATATCGCGGATGCGGTGGCCGAAAGCCGATTTTGCCACCTTGAGAAAATAGCTGTCGGTCCGGCTGCCGTGCTTGAGCGTAAAGGGCTCGGACAGATCGAGCATCGTATAGCCGCCGCTCGCGACATCGCATTCCCGGCCGAACTGCGTGAAGGTCAGCGGTCCCTGCCTGACCAGCACCACGATGCAGTCGGCAACGCTCTCGCGCCCGACATGCCGCCGTGTGCGGCGTGCAAATTCTCCGTCGGCGACCGAGCGGGTCAGTTCCAGCGGGCCAACGGTTGCCCGGCTGATATCGCCGGTGAAATCGAAGGCATCGCTGATCTCGATATCCAGCGGCGCATAGAGTTCGCTGATGACGTTCTGCCATTGCGCACGCTTGTCGCCCCTCAGGCCGCTGGTCGAGCAGATGGTCTTCATGCGCGCCTCCAGGAGGGGCCGGTTCCTGACGGATGGTAAACCGGCCCCACGCGTGACGGAAGCGTGACGCCCCAAACCGGCTCGGCACGTGACAACGGTCGGCCGGTCGATCGGCAACGCCGCCTTTTGCCAGCCGCTTCAGGACGTCGCCTGCTGTTCCAGCGGCCGCCGTCGCTCAGCCGTAGCGCAGCTTCAGGCCGACGATGACGAGCTGCAGGGCCAGCGTGATGGTATTGGCGAAGATCAGCGGCAGGTCGCCGAGCATGATACCGTAGACGAGCCACAGCATGATGCCGCCGGAATAGGCGCCATAGGCCGGCAGCGAGATGGCCCGGGTATCGCGGGTACGAATGATCTGGACCGCCTGCGGAATCCAGCACAGCGTCGTAACGATCGCCGCTGTCAATCCGATGAGGTGAATGAGCGCTGGTCCGAACATGACGCCTCCGGCGGGAACGGCTCTCGCCGCAGTGTGATTTGTCGATCGACAGCGGCCTCTATAGGGCTTGACGCTACGCGAGGGGAGATCTCGATGCTCATCAAATCGAAGCGCGGCTGGGAGCTGCCCGAGAGCGCGGCGACGCCCGAACATCTCTTCTTCGATCGCCGCAACCTGATCGGCGCCGCGGCCGGCCTGGCGCTGACGGGCCTTGCCGGCCAGGCGCGGGCCCAGCGCGCCTCCGAGATGCCGGATCCGACCGCCGATCTCTATCCGGCCCGCCGCAACGCCGCCTATACGGTCGAGCGCGACCTGACGGCGCAGGAGATCGCGTCGAACTACAACAACTTCTATGAGTTCGGCACGTCCAAGCAGGTGGCGCGCGCCGCCCAGGCCCTGCCGATCCGCCCCTGGACGGTGAAGATCGACGGGCTCGTCGAAAAGCCCCAGACGATCGACGTCGACAGCCTGATCCGGCGCATGCCGCTGGAGGAACGGCTCTACCGCTTCCGCTGCGTCGAGGCCTGGGGCATGACCGTGCCCTGGACCGGCTTTCCGATCCGCGCCCTCCTCGATCTCGTCCAGCCGCAAGGATCGGCCAAGTATATGCGCATGGAGACCTTCGAGGATCCGAAGGTGGCGCCCGGCCAGAAAGCGGTCTGGTTCACCTGGCCCTATGTCGAGGCGCTCGCGATCGACGAAGCAGCCCATGATCTCGCCATCCTCGCCACCGGCATCTACGGCAAGCCGATGCCGCGCCAGCATGGCGCGCCGCTGCGCCTCATCGTGCCGTGGAAATATGGGTTCAAGTCGGTCAAGTCGATCGTGCGGATCAGCTTCGTCGCCGAACGGCCGGTCTCGTTCTGGGAGAAGATGCAGGCAAGCGAATACGGCTTCTGGGCCAATGTGAACCCCGCGGTCGCCCATCCGCGCTGGAGCCAGGCCAACGAGGAGCTGATCGGCACCGGCGGCCGGCGTATTCCCACCCAGATCTTCAACGGCTACGGCGAATATGTCGCTGGTCTCTACAAGGATCGGCAGAACGAAAGGCTCTGGGCGTGACAGCAACCTTGAGTTGACTCAAGGTGACATGATCTAGCGAATCGCTCCTCATTCTCGTCTCATTTCAATTTTACGAGCGGCTTCGTCGTTGGCGGCGCGTGCGTATATTCCCGCGCCGCTGAAACCCATCCGCGGGATCGGAGTTGATCTTCCCGCGCGAGACGAGAGCCCCACACTGATGGCTATTTCGAAGCGCTCGGTGGCGCTTGGCGCCGCCCTATTTGCTTGCATGCCCATCGCCTATTCCGAAGCCGCAGATCTCCGCAGCACTGGACTTGCCTCCTGGTATCAGCTCCCCGGCCGCACCGCCTGCGGCCAGCGCCACAACCCAGACGCCATGACCGCGGCGCACCGCAACCTTCCTTGCGGCACGCGGATCCGCGTCACCAACCTCTCCAATGGCCGTTCCGCCGTCGTCACCGTCGTCGACCGCGGTCCCTTCGTGCGCGGCCGGATCGTCGACGTCTCGCGCGGCGTCGCCCGGCAGATCGGCCTGATCCAGCGCGGCGTCGGCCGCGTCCAGATCGCCCGGATGTGACAGCGCGGAACCGCTCCCGCAGCGTCCTTGCCAGCCGGACGACCCGGTGCGGCGCCCTGCCGATGCCCTCGGCGGGGCGACGCTTTCCACCTCGCGGGATCGGTCACGCGCCGCGCCGGGCCGCGCATGCATGCGCCGCTCCGCAGCAAAATTGACGCAGCGCAGAAGCCCGGCGCGCGAGCGCCGCATCCAAAAGCATAACTGCTTGAAAAGGCGGCAGGATAGCGCCGACCAGGCGCGCCGGGACTGGCTTTTTCGTCTCGCCGCGACACAGCCTGACGTTTTGCGTCAGCCTGTGGATACAGTGGATAAGTCGGACCCGGACGGCGCCGCGAAAAACCGCTCGCAGCCACGGCGGAAGAGGCGGCCCGCGCCTCCGCTCAGCCTTTCTTGGCCTCGTCCATCATGGCGACGAAGCGGCCGAACAGATAGTGGCTGTCCATCGGGCCGGGGCTCGCCTCCGGGTGATATTGCACCGAGAAGGCCGGGCGGTCGGTCAGCGCGATGCCGGCATTGGAACCGTCGAACAGGCTGACATGGGTCGCGCGGGCATTGGCCGGCAGCGTCGCCTCGTCCACCGCGAACCCGTGGTTCATCGAAGTGATCTCGACCTTGCCGGTATCGAGATCCTTCACCGGATGGTTCGCGCCGTGATGACCTTGATGCATCTTCTTGGTCTTGGCGCCGACGGCGAGGCCGAGCATCTGGTGGCCGAGGCAGATGCCGAAGGTCGGGATCTTGCGCTCCAGCACCGCCTGGATCACCGGCACGGCATAGTCGCCGGTCGCGGCCGGATCGCCCGGGCCGTTCGACAGGAACACGCCGTCCGGCTTGAGGGCCAGCACATCCTCGGCCTTGGCGTCCGCCGGCATCACCGTCACCTTGCAGCCGGCATCGACCAGCAGGCGCAGGATGTTGCGCTTGACGCCGTAGTCGAGCGCCACGACGTGGTGGCGGGCCTCGCCTGCCTCGCCATAGCCCTCGTTCCAGACCCAGGGCGTCTCCGACCAGCCATAGCGCTGGCTGGAGGTGACCCCGGGGACGAGATCGAGCCCGTCCATCGAATGCAGCGCGGCAGCCTTGGCCTTGAGCGCCGGCACGTCGAACACGCCGTCGGGAGAATGGGCGATCATCGCATTGGGCATGCCCTTGTCGCGGATCAGCGCGGTCAGCGCGCGCGTGTCGATGCCACTGAGGCCGACAATGCCGCGCCGCTTCAGCCAGGCGTCGAGATGGGTGGTCGAGCGGTAGTTGGAGGGGTCGGTGATGTCGGCCTTCAGCACGACGCCGCGGACGCCGGCCGCGGCCGCCATGTTGACCGTCTCGATATCCTCGTCGTTGGCGCCGACATTGCCGATATGCGGGAAGGTGAAGGTGATGATCTGACCGGCATAGGAGGGATCGGTCAGGATCTCCTCGTAGCCCGTCATGGCGGTGTTGAAGCAGACCTCGCCGGCGGCCTCGCCATGGGCGCCGAGCCCGAAGCCCTCGATGACCGTGCCGTCGGCCAGCACCAGCAGCGCTGTCGGTTTCGGCTCGATCCAGCCGGCCGCATTTGCCACCTGCCCGGCAGCGTGATCTTGAGTGTCCGTCATGGTTCGTCTATCAGGCTCGTTCTGAAGCGCACCGGATGAAGGCCCGAAAGCCCTCGGCAAGCCGGGCACCGTCCGCGCGCGAGCGCCGGGGCTCGCCCGGCGCGGGATCTGGCCAGACTGTTAAGGTCGGCCGATCGTGCCGTCAACCCTGCGGCCGGCGCCAAACGCCGCGCCGCTGGAAAAATTTGAAAGACAATTCAGGGCTTTAGGCCCGACGGGAGAGGCGTTTCGGCCATTCGCCGGCCGCCGGCTTCCGGTGCATGATGCGAGGGGCCGGCGACGGTTTCCCCGGATCCTGCGGCCCAGAAGGACAAGAGCGGAGACCGCCATGCTGCGCGACCAGTTGATGAACGAGCTGAAGACCGCGATGAAGGCCGGCGACAAGGTGCGCCTTTCCACCATCCGGCTGATTCAGGCCGCGCTGAAGGACAAGGACATCGAAGCGCGCGGTGCCGGCAAGGGCCCGCTGCCCGACGAGGAGATTCTGCAGCTGCTGCAGAAGATGGTGAAGCAGCGCCAGGAAAGCGCTCGCCTCTATGCCGAGGGCGGCAGGGCCGAGCTCGCCGCGCAGGAAAATGACGAGATCGCCGTCATCGCCGGCTTCATGCCGCAGCAGATGGACGAGGCCGAAGCCCGCGCGGCCATCCAGGCCGTCATTGCCGAGATCGGCGCCGCCGGCATCAAGGACATGGGCAAGGTGATGGGCGAGCTGAAGGCGCGCTTTGCCGGCCGCATGGATTTCGGCAAGGCCTCCCCGGCGGTCAAGCAGTTGCTCGGCGGCTGATCCGGCAGGGCAGGCGGCCGGCAAGCCCGCCCGACGGCCCGCGTGAGAAGACGACCGGCCGGGCGGCGACGCCCGGCCTTTTTCATGGCGCCGGCCGCGGGCGCGGCCCCCGCCCCCCAATTCGCCGGTTTGACAGCAAGGACCGGAGTTGGCTGCCGGGCATTACGTCCTACTCCTTTGGCGAAAGAAGGAGCCAGGCCATGACCTCAGATGTTTCCGCCGTCGCCGCCACCTCGCCGACCACCGCCGAGGAGCGGGTTGCCGCCTTCGACTGGACGGCGCTTGCCCGCGAGCTCGACAGTTTCGGCTGCGCCGTCCTGCCGCGCCTCGTCAGCCCCGGGGAATGCCGTGCCATCGCCGCGCTCTATCCGGACGAGAGCCATTTCCGCAGCCATGTCGTCATGGCGCGGCACGGCTTCGGCAAGGGCGAATACCGCTACTTCAGATATCCCCTGCCCGACCTGATCGGAAACCTGCGCACCGCGCTCTATCCGCGTCTTGCCGGCATCGCCAACGGCTGGAACGAACGCATGGGCCTCGACGAGCGCTATCCCGGAGACCACGAATCATTCCTGAAGCGCTGCCACGAAGCCGGCCAGATGCGCCCGACGCCGCTGCTGCTGCAATATGTCCCTGGCGACTTCAACTGCCTGCATCAGGACCTCTACGGCGACCTCGCCTTTCCGATCCAGGTCGCGATCCTGCTGTCGGAGCCGGGCCGCGACTTCACCGGCGGCGAATTCGCGCTGACCGAGCAGCGGCCGCGCATGCAGAGCCGCGTCGAGGTGGTCCCGCTCGCCCAGGGCGATGCCGTGGCCTTCGCCGTCCATAACCGGCCGGTTCAGGGCACGAAGGGCCATTATCGCGTCAACCTGCGCCACGGCGTCAGCCGCGTCCGCTCCGGCCGGCGCCACACGGTGGGGATCATCTTCCACGACGCGCGGTGACGGCGGCGGGCCGGCAGCGACACACCGCCAGTCCCGCGCGCCGCCTTCAGCGCGCCATGCGTATGGCGGTGTCGGCCAGCGACACCATCATGTTGTAGCTGTTGACCAGCGAATTGGCATCCATCGCCGCGCCGCGCCGGACGTCGCCGCGGGCGCGCGTCAGTTTCTCGCGGAAATCCCTGAGGCGGCCGAGCAGCGAGCTCGCTTGGGCTTCGATCATCGGCACGCCCGAGGGATTGTTCTCCTTGAACCGGTCCATCTCGCGCACCGCCAGGCCATACTGGTTGATCGCGGCATCGAGCGCCTTCAGGTCGGCGATCGGCTGGTCGGGGCTCGGCATGACGTCCATCACGGCGCGGGCGCTGATCACGATGTTGCGCACCTGCCAGCGCGCCGAGCGCCCTTCCCGCTTCTCGATCGCGGCGAGCTCGCGCACGTCGAGGTCGTTCTTGAAGGTGCGCATCTGCGCGTCGAGCAGCGCCCGCTCGCGCAGGAAGGCCTCGGCCGCCGGCACCATGCGGATATGCAGCTCGCGCCCTTCCGCCATGTTGTCGTCGCGATAGTCTTTGCGCTCGTAATAGCGCTCGGCGCGGCTGATCAGCGGCGCGAGCGCCTGATAGGCCTCGATATAGCGCGCCACCGTCTGGTCGAGCTCCGGGAAGGCCGGTTCCTGACGGGTGGCTTCGCTCGCGCGGCGGATCTCCCCGGCGACGTCATAGAGGCTGTAGAGCCCGTAGGAAATGTAGCGCTCGCGACCCGTCGGCCCCTGGCGCATGTCGACCCAGCTGCGATAGCGCTCCCAGGACTGGATGGCGCGCAGGGTGCGGTTCATCAGCGCGGTATAGGCGTTGGCCTTGACGATCGAGGTCTGCAGATCGGCACTGCCGGTTGTCGGCGAGTTCGGCGCGATCGTCGCGCCGGCCTGGGCGAAGGCCGGCGCCGCGGCGGCAAGGACAACGGTTCCGGCAAGGGCCGCGGCACGAATCAGGGGGGCGATGGGCATGGCGTCGATCTTTTTCCTCGTCCGCCTCCGGAACGGCAGCATCAGGTCTCGGCCCCAACAACCTGAGACTTCGCACCGAGAGGGCGACAAAATCGGCAGTTTTTCAGGATGGTCAGGCCCGGCCTGAAGGGCCGGGCCTCGTGAAGGTCAGCCCCAGCTGACCTCGAGCACTTCGTAGCTCTTGGCGCCCTTCGGCGTCGTCACCTCGACGCTCGTACCGGCCTTCTTGCCGATCAGAGCGCGGGCGAGTGGCGAGGAGATCGAGATGCGGCCGGCCTTGGCGTCGGCCTCGCTGTCGCCGACGATCTGCCAGACCCGCTCCTCTTCGGTATCTTCATCGATCAGCTTGACGGTCGCGCCGAACTTGACGGTATCGCCGGAGAGCTTGGTGACATCGATGACGTCGGCACGGGTGATGATCGCTTCGAGTTCGACGATCCGCCCCTCGTTATGCGACTGCTGCTCCTTGGCCGAATGATATTCGGCATTCTCGGAGAGATCGCCGTGCGCGCGCGCCTCGGCGATCGCCGCGATGATGCGCGGCCGCTCGACCTGCTGACGCTGCTTCAGTTCGGCCTCGAGCTTGGCGAAGCCGCCGACGGTCATCGGAATCTTGTCCATGATGTTCGCCCTGACCTTTCAATGACGAAAAAAGAGGCCGCGGGGCCGAGGACGCCGACCCGCGAGCCTTCCTTGGTGACGCGAACGCCTTTTTTCTTCGATTGCCGCCCGACTGCGTCAGGAGCGATCGAAATAGCTTTGCAGCGCGTGCACCTCGAGATCCCCCTCAAGGAACGCCTTGATGCCCTGCGCGGCCGCAATGGCTCCTGCCAGAGTGGTGTAGTAAGGCACCTTCTGCAAGAGGGCGGCGCGCCGCAGCGAGCGGGAATCGGCGAGCGCCTGTGCGCCCTCCGTGGTGTTGAACACCAGTTGCACGCCGCCGTTCTTGATCGCGTCGACGATATGCGGCCGGCCTTCCAGAACCTTGTTGATCTTGGTGGAGGGCACGCCCTGCTCGGCGAAATAGCGGTGGTTGCCCGACGTGGCAATGATCTTGAAGCCGAGATCGTGCAGCGACCGGATGGCATCGAGAATGCGCGGCTTGTCCTGGTCGCGCACCGAAACGAACACGGTTCCTTCGGTCGGCACCTTGGTTCCCGCGCCGAGCTGGCTCTTGGCGAAGGCCACCGGGAAGGTCCGGTCGAGGCCCATGACCTCGCCGGTCGACTTCATTTCCGGGCTGAGCAGCACGTCGACGCCGGGGAAGCGGGCGAAGGGGAACACCGCCTCCTTGACGCCCATATGCTTCAGCGCCTTCGGCACCAGGCCGAACGAGGCAAGGCTCTCGCCGGCCATGACGCGCGAAGCGATCTTGGCGATCGGCTCGCCGATCACCTTGGCAACGAAGGGAACGGTGCGCGAGGCGCGCGGGTTGACCTCGAGCACGTAGATCTCGCCGTCTTTCAGCGCGTATTGCACGTTCATCAGGCCGCCGACGTCGAGGGCCAGCGCCATGGCCTTGGTCTGTCGCTCGAGCTCCCCGATGGTCTCGGGCGACAGCGAATAGGGCGGCAGCGAGCAGGCCGAATCGCCGGAATGGATGCCGGCTTCCTCGATATGCTCCATGATGCCGGCGACATAGGTGGTCTTGCCGTCGGCGAGGCAGTCGACGTCGACCTCGATCGCGTCCGACAGGTAGCGGTCGAACAGGAGCGGGTTCTTGCCCAGCACCGTGTTGATCTGGCCGGTCTTGTCGTTCGGGTAGCGGGCCTTGACGTCGGCCGGAACCAGTTCGGGCAGCGTGCCCAGCAGGTAGTCGCCGAGCTGGCTTTCCTCGTGGATGATCTGCATGGCCCGGCCGCCGAGCACATAGGACGGCCGCACCACCAGCGGAAAGTCGAGTTCGGCCGCCACCAGCCGGGCCTGCTCGACCGAATAGGCGATGCCGTTCTTGGGCTGCTTCAGGCCGAGCTTGTCGAGCAGGCGCTTGAACCGGTCCCGATCCTCGGCGAGGTCGATCGCATCGGGCGAGGTGCCGAGGATCGGAATGCGCGCCTCCTCCAGCGCCCGGGCGAGCTTCAGCGGGGTCTGGCCGCCGAACTGCACGATGACGCCCTTGAGCGTGCCGCGGCTCTGTTCGCGTTCGAGGATCTCGATCACGTCCTCGGCGGTGAGCGATTCGAAATAGAGCCGGTCGGAAGTGTCGTAGTCGGTCGACACCGTCTCCGGATTGCAGTTGATCATGATGGTTTCGTAGCCCGCATCGGCGAGCGCGAAACAGGCATGGCAGCAGCAGTAGTCGAATTCGATGCCCTGGCCGATCCGGTTCGGGCCGCCTCCGAGGATCACGACCTTGGTGCGGTCGCTGGGCCGCGCCTCGTCGGCGACCTGGCCGGCAAAGGGCATTTCATAGGTCGAATACATGTAGGCGGTGGGCGAGGCGAATTCGGCCGCACAGGTATCGATGCGCTTGTAGACCGGGCGCACGTCCAGGGCGCGGCGGGCGCGCGCGACCTCGGCTTCGGTCTTGGCCGTGATCACGGCAAGGCGCGCATCGGAAAAGCCCATGGCCTTGAGCCGCCGGAACGCGCCGGCCGTCGTCGGCAGGCCCTTGGCGCGGATTTCCGCTTCCTTGTCGACGATGCCGCGGATCTGGGCGAGGAACCAGGGATCGATGCGGCAATAGGAGTGGATCTCCTCGTTGGAGATGCCGAGCCGCATGGCCTGCACCACCTTCAGGAGCCGGTCCGGCGTCGGTGTGCCGAGGGCGGCGCGGATGGCGTTCTTGTCGTCACCCTTGCCGAGCCCTTCGATCTCGATCTCGTCGAGGCCGGTCAAGCCGGTTTCCAGGCCCCGCATCGCCTTCTGCAGCGATTCCTGGAAGGTGCGGCCGATCGCCATCACCTCGCCGACCGACTTCATCGACGTGGTCAGCACCGGGTCGGCGCCCGGGAACTTCTCGAAGGCGAAGCGCGGCACCTTGGTGACGATATAGTCGATGGTCGGCTCGAACGAGGCCGGCGTCGCTCCGCCGGTAATGTCGTTGCGGACCTCGTCGAGCGTGTAGCCGACCGCGAGCTTGGCCGCGACCTTGGCGATCGGGAAGCCGGTCGCCTTGGAGGCGAGCGCCGAGGAGCGCGACACGCGCGGGTTCATTTCGATGACGACCAGCCGCCCGTCGTCCGGATTGACCGCGAACTGCACGTTGGAGCCGCCGGTCTCCACCCCGATCTCGCGCAGCACCGCGATCGAGGCGTCGCGCATCATCTGATATTCTTTGTCGGTCAGCGTCAGCGCCGGCGCAATCGTGATCGAATCGCCGGTATGCACGCCCATCGGGTCGAGATTTTCGATCGAGCAGATGATGATGGCGTTGTCGACCTTGTCGCGGACGACCTCCATCTCGAATTCCTTCCAGCCGAGCACCGATTCCTCGACAAGGATCTCGGTGGTGGGCGAAGCGTCGAGCCCGCGCTCGCAGATCTCGATGAATTCGGCCTTGTTGTAGGCGATGCCGCCGCCGGTGCCGCCGAGCGTGAAGGACGGCCGGATGATCGCCGGCAGGCCGATCTCGTCGAGCACGTCGAGCGCGGCGCCGAGAGTCTGCACGACATGGCTCTTGGGCGTCGACAGGCCGATCTTGGTCATCGCCTGGCGGAACCGCTCGCGATTCTCGGCCTTGTCGATGGCATCGGCCTTGGCGCCGATCATTTCCACGTCGAATTTGGCCAGAACGCCCATCTCCTCGAGCTTCAGCGCCGTATTGAGGGCCGTCTGGCCGCCCATGGTCGGCAGCAGCGCGAAGCCGCCGGGCGCCACGTGGCGCTCCTTCTCGATGATCTTGGCGACCACTTCTGGCGTGATCGGCTCGATATAGGTCGCATCCGCCAGGTCCGGATCGGTCATGATCGTCGCCGGATTGGAATTGACGAGGACGATGCGATAGCCCTCTTCCTTCAGCGCCTTGACCGCCTGGGTGCCCGAATAGTCGAATTCGCAAGCCTGGCCGATGACGATGGGGCCCGCGCCGATGATCAGGATCGAGGTGATATCGGTTCTTTTCGGCATGGTTCTTTAAGGCCCTGGTAAGGCTTGGCTTTCGACAAGGACACGCGGCGCAAAAAAAGAGGCCGGACCCCGGTGATCGGACCAGCCTCCCGCAACCGCATGACCCTTGGTTCTCAAGTCGGGTCGCGTGATTAAGGCGCCCGTATAGACGGCTTTTCCGGCAATGGGAAGCCGCGCGCTCGGCCTTGGGGACAGCGGCGGGCGATCGGCGAAGGTCCGGCCGCATCTCCGCGGCCCGCCGGGCAGCCCAGCCAATGCTGGCGGCCGGCGGACGGGATGCGAGGGCGCGAAGGGACGAAGGGGAGCCTAGCGCAGCATTTCCGCGGCGCGCGGCGACAGCTTCTCGGCAATGCTGCGGGCCAGCGCCATGCCGATGCAATAATAGCCACCGTCGACCATGTGCTGGGAATCGGCCGCGAAGACCTCGTCCTGCCTCAGCCGGCCGTCGCCGAGCAGTTCGGTCATGACGTCGAAACGGCGGAACACCGGTGTTTCGGTCTCGGCGGCCACCTCGCGCAGCGCGGCGAGATAGTCCTGATACATGGGATAGCGCTCGGCCTGCGGCAGCGGCTGATGGTCCATCAGCACGACGTCGATGCCCGCCTCGCGCAGCTTGGCGATGCCCTTGCGCAGGATCCGCTTGAACTTGTCGATGCCGATATCGTTGATCGCCTCGGTCACCCCGGTCTGCCAGATGACCAGGGACGGCTGCTCCTCGACCACGTCCTCGTCCATGCGGTGGAACATCTGCAGGGCCGAATTGCCGGCGACCCCCTGATTGATCACCTTGATGTCATGGCCGGGCAGAAGCCTGGCGAGCTCGCCCTGGAGCACGGCCGGATAGCTCGCGTCCGGCGAGGAGGCGCCGACCCCGAGCGTCGAGGACGAACCGAGCGCGACGATGGTCAGAGCGCGCCCGTCCCTGAACGCGGCGCGGGCCTGCGCCAGTTCCTGGCCGAGGGCCCGTGTCGGATTGGCCACCTGGCAACGCGCCGCGCCGGCAGCAGCCCCCCTCTGCGCGCCCGCGGGCACGGTCAAGGCTGCGACGAGCAGGCTCGCCGCACAGGCCGTCATCCATCCGGTGCGGGTCAACGAAACCGTACCTCGCTCAGCACCGCCGGCCCACGCGCCGGCGTCTTCACCGCTGCCATCTTATACCATTGAAGCACACGGCCGGCGCCAAGCAAGAGAGCAAGACCGACGACATTGACCAGAATCTGCATGAGCGGCCCGCGGCCGATCTCGAAAAAGACGAAGGTGCCGGCCAGCGACAGGATCACCCCGAGGCAGAACAGCGGCAGCGACTGGCGTCCGCAATCGTCGATGAGCCGGCCCCAGCGGCTGCGCATCCAGGCGGCATCGACCGGCACCAGGCGGATGACGAGATAGGCCAGCGCCAGCGCGTGGGCGAGCCGCCACGGCGACAGATTGGTCTTGTCCGGATCGAGCCGCCAGAGATCGGGTAGCGCCAGGCCCTCGAGCCCCGGAATGAACGCCCAGGGCGCGGCATTGACGAGGCCTGCCGCGACCACCGCGAGCGCGAGGCCCAGCAGGAGGCGCGAACGGCCGAGGCCGACGCCGTTGAGTGCGGCGTGGCCGGTGAGCAGGCCGACGGTGAAGATGAGCTGCCAGGCGAAGGGGTTGAAGAACCAGACGCCGCCGGTCGGCAGGTTCGGGATGGCGAGCTCCAGGTACCAGGCGGCCCCGTAGAGCGCCACCGAGGCGGCCAGGGCCAGCGCGGGCGCAACGCGCACCATGACCCACAGCAGCGGCAGCATGGCGAGCAGGACGATGTAGAGCGGCAGGATGTCGAGATAGTTCGGCAGGAACAGCAGCACCGCCATGGCCAGGATCGAATTGGCCGTGTCCTGGAAGAAGGGCAGGATCGCCACGTGCTCGTAATAGAGCGGGTTGCCGGCCTTCAGCGCCATCAGCGCGACGGCCGCGGCCATGAAGATGAACAGGCCGAGATGGGCGGTATAGAGGCGCCAGATGCGGGCCACGACCTGTGCCGAGCCCGCGAGCAACCCGCGCCGGTCGATGGCCGAGCCATAGGCGAAGGCGGCGGAATAGCCGGCGAGCAGGACGAAATATTCGGCGGCATCGGAAAGGCCCATCGCCGAGGGCGTGACGCGGCTCAGCCAGTTGCCGGCGACATGATCGATGAAGATGATGAGCAGGGCGAGGCCCCGGAAGATGTCGACACGGGAATCGCGCGCAGCCGGCCCCGCTCCGGGCGCCGTCGCGCCCTGCCAGAACCAGGCCGTCAATGTAGGCGATCCGTTCACGCCGCCGCTCGTCCACCCGCTTGAACCGACTGGCCGCCGGAGCCTGCTGGGGGCATCCGGCCGCCATGTGCGGCCAGCAGCGGCGGCGAACTGCCAAAGCTCCCCGCGCATCGGACAAGCCGTGCTGCAAAGCCGTGGACCATCCTTAGCACGCCACCCTTTCCGAGGGCTGACCGCGCCGGTCACATTGCGGCAAATCCGGTCACGTCTTCGCGAGCATGGCGGCGAGCTGCGCCTGCACGTGATCGGGGCGCTCCATCGGGAAGAAATGGGTCGTGCCGGCGACCACCTCGGCCTGCGCACGCGGCTGGACCTTCAGCACCTTGCCGATGCCGCCGGTGACGGTGGAGCCGCGCTCGGCAGCCATCACATGCACCGGCATCTGCAGGCTTTTCAACGCCGCCCAGGAGCGGTGCCGGTGCGAGGCGAAGGTCGCCGATTCCCAGATCGGCGCGCAGGCGAGGCGCACCCCTTCCCCATCGGCCACGAAGCCGCCGTCGACATAGGCCTCGAGAAAGCCCGGCTGCCAGGTGCTGAAGGCCTTGCGGGTCCGGTAGGTATCGACCGCCTCCTGCTTCGAGCCGAACACCGCCCGCCGCTTCGCCGCGGCGACGGCCAGATGAAAGCTCCTGAACTTGGCCCGGCCCCAGGGCGTATAGGCGGCGAGCCTCAGCATGGGGCTCATCATGACCGGATCGAGCAGCACGAGCCCGCGCACCGCCTTCGGCCGCGCGGCGGCGGCGAGCAGCGAGACCACCGCGCCCATCGAATGGCCGGCCAGGACGAGCGGCCGGGCCCCGGCGGAAACGAAGCGGTCGAGCACGGCGATCAGGTCGCGCGCATAGGGCATCCAGTCGACGATGCCTTCGGGATCGGTCGGCAGGTCCGAGAAGCCATGGCCGCGCTGGTCGAGCGCGACGACGGCATGACGGGCGGCCAGTGGCTCGAGCAGCGGCGCATAGGTCTGCGCGTTGAAGCCGGTGGCGTGCATGAACAGGAGATCGGGCGGCACGCGGCTTTCGCCCCAGGCAAGGCCCGACATCGTGCCGTCGGCGAGCGGGACCGAGAGGCGCGTCCCGGTGGAGGCGGCGAATGTCGTGGTCACGTCAATCCACAGCGATGAGGCGCGCCGGTCAGCCGGCGGGCGCGATTTCCATGGGCACGGCCGCCTCGTCCTTCACCTGGTTGAGGGTGAGGACGGTGCGCACGTTGCGGACATTGGGCGTGGCGGTGAGCTCGCCGACAAAGGCCTGGAAGCTGGCGAGATCGGGCGCGACGCACTTCATGACGAAATCGAAATCGCCCGACACCGTGTGGCATTCGCGCACGATCGGCCAGCCGCGCACCTTGGCGACGAAGGCATTGAGATCGGCTTCGGCCTGGCTGGCCAGATGCACCATAGCGAAGACGGTGACGCCGTAGCCGAGCTTCGGCCCGTCGATGAGGCCGCGATAGCCGCGGATGACGCCCATTTCCTCGAGCGCCCTGACGCGCCTGAGGCACGGCGGGGCGGAGATGCCGACCCGGTTCGCCAATTCGACGTTGGTGATGCGCCCGTCGGCCTGCAATTCCCGCAGAATCTTCCAATCGATCGCGTCCAGGCGAGCCTTCACGGGGCACGTCTCCAATATCGGGAGGTTTCGAGGCGGGAAATAGCGAGACCGAAAGTCCACAAATCGAGTGAGCCCGATAGCTCAGCCCGACCGGGCGCGCAACAAAATTTCGCGTCAGGCCCGCCGGGCGCAACGACCCTGTTGCACGGGCGACAACAAAAGCCCGAATCCGTTGAGATCATGGACATCGGCTGCCAATGTCACCATATGGTGGCCCATTGACCGCGACCGAGAGCCTCGACCATGAGCTTCATTGATATTGAACGCCTGCGCGCGACCCCGCTGGAGACGAAGCCCTACGAATACCTGGTGGTGCGCAATTTCGTGCGGCCCGAGCGGCTTCAGGACGTCCTGAAGGACTATCCGGACGTGCCGGGCCCGGGCTCCCATCCGCCCTCGGTCCTGACCATCAAGGGCAATTTCGCCGGGCTGATGGAGGAGCTCGACCAGGAGCCGTTCCGCAAGGCGATCGAGGAGAAGTTCGATATCGACCTGGCCGGCAAGCCGACCATGTATACGGTGCGCGGCTTCACCCGGGCGACCGACGGCAAGATCCACACCGATTCGGAAACCAAGATCATCACCGTTCTGCTCTACATGAACGATGCCTGGGATTCCGACGGCGGTCGGCTGCGCGTGCTCAACAACGGCACCGACCTCAACGATTTCGCCGCCGAGATCCCGCCCGACGGCGGCACGCTCCTGGTGTTCAAGCGCTCCGACAAGTCCTGGCACGGTCACGAGCCCTTTGCCGGCAAGCGCCGCGCCATCCAGATGAACTGGGTCACCAGCCAGTCGGTCGTCGATCACGAGCAGGGCCGCCACGCCCGCTCCAGCCGCTTCAAGAAATTCGTCCGCTTCATCACCGGCCGCGCCGCCTGACCGGCCGCACGCCCGAAGCGAATTGGGACAATTCGACGGCCGGGCGCGCAAAACGCGCCCGGCCGTTTTGATCTATTCACTAAACATATCGGCACCATCAGCGAAAATCACCGGACGAGCCTTGCGCGGGGTGCATGGCTATAACAGTATAGGGTTCTTACGGACTCGCGTCCCTCTTTCCTCCTCATCCGTTCCCCCGACGGCCCGGAGTCCTCCATGGGCATCCAACACGAGCGCGTTGTCATTATTGGATCCGGTCCGGCCGGATACACGGCGGCCATCTATGCCGCCCGCGCCATGCTCAAGCCGGTCGTGATCCAGGGCATCCAGCCCGGCGGACAGATGACGATCACCACGGATGTCGAGAACTATCCGGGCTTTGCCGAGGTCATCCAGGGTCCCTGGCTGGTCGAGCAGATGCAGAAGCAGGCCGAGCATGTCGGCACCCGGATCGTATCCGACCACGTCAACAGGGTGGACCTGAAGACGCGGCCTTTCCGCATCGAATGCGAGTCCGGCACGGTCTATGCGGCCGAGGCGCTGATCATTGCGACCGGCGCGCAGGCCAAATGGCTGGACCTGCCGTCCGAGCAGGCTTTCCGCGGCTTCGGCGTGTCGGCCTGCGCGACCTGCGACGGCTTCTTCTACCGCAACAAGGAAGTGCTGGTCGTCGGCGGCGGCAATACGGCGGTCGAGGAAGCGCTGTTCCTGACCAATTTCGCCTCCAAGGTGACGGTCGTGCACCGGCGCGACGCCTTCCGTGCCGAAAAGATGCTGCAGGAACGGCTGTTCGCGCATCCCAAGATCGAGGTGCTCTGGGATACGACGCTCGAGGAGGTCAGCGGAAATGACGCACCTCTGGCGGTTACCCATGCACGATTGAAGAACCTGCGCACCGGCGAGACCGAGACGCGCAAGGTCGACGGCGTGTTCATCGCGATCGGCCATGCGCCGGCCGTCGAGCTCTTTGTCGGGCAGCTCAAGCAGAAGCCCTCCGGCTATCTGTGGACCGCCCCCGACTCCACCGCCACCGATGTCCCCGGCGTCTTTGCCGCCGGTGACGTCACCGATGACATTTATCGCCAGGCGGTCACCGCCGCCGGCATGGGATGCATGGCCGCCCTCGAAGCCGAACGGTTTCTCGCCCATCACGCGACGATCCGCCAAGCCGCAGAATAAGTCAGCCAGCACTCCGAGGGAGGCACGAGCCCAATGGATTGGGACAAGTTGCGGATCTTTCACGCGGCGGCCGCCGCCGGCAGCTTCACGCATGCCGCGGACACGCTGGGCCTGTCCCAGTCGGCTGTCTCCCGACAGGTTTCGTCGCTGGAACAGGACCTGAAAGTTCCGCTGTTCCACCGCCACGCGCGCGGCCTGGTGCTGACCGAGCAGGGCGAGCTTCTCTACCACACGGCGCAAGACGTGCTGATGAAGCTCGAAAGCGCCAAGATCAAGCTGACCGACTCCAAGGAGCGGCCGCATGGCGAGCTGAAGGTGGCGACCACCGCCGGCCTCGGCACCGGCTGGCTCGCCCCGCGCATCGGCGAGTTCCTCGACCTCTATCCGGATATCCAGCTGAAGATGATCCTCACCGACGAGGAGCTGGATCTGTCGATGCGCGAGGCCGATGTCGGCATCCGCGTGCGTCAGCCGGTGCAGCCGGACCTGATTCAGCGCAAGCTGTTCCAGATCAAGTTCCACGCTTTCGCCTCGTCCGACTACCTCAAGCGTCACGGCACGCCGAAAAGCGGCGCCGATCTCGACGGCCACCGCATCCTCGCCTTCGGCGGCCGCGCGCCGAACTACATGCAAAACGTCACCTGGCTGTCGACCGCCGGTCGCAACGGCCTGTCGCCGCGCCCCTTCGCCATGAGCATCAACAACATCGTCGGCCTCGTCGCCGCGGTGGAGCGCGGCATCGGCATTGCGGTCCTGCCCGACTATCTCGTCAGCGACGGCTCGGGGCTCGTGCAGATCCTCGACGAGGAGGAAATGCCGGTGCTGGACGCCTGGTTCGTCTATCCGGAAGAGCTGAAGTCGGTGGCGCGCGTCCAGGTGTTCCGCGACTTCCTCGTCGCCAAGGCGCAGCGCTGGCCCGGCTGATCCGCGAGGCTCCGCCCGGCCCGGCCATCCTGAGCGCCAAGATCTTGGCTTTGCAGGAACATTCGCGCTAGGCTGATCCCCGGGCATGGAATCCCGGGGAGCTGGCAATGGCCGGTATCGATCGACCTGCGGCCATTGGCGCGCTCGCGCCCGTCATCGTCGCCGTCGCGGCCGTGATCGCGACCTATGCCACCGGCCTCACCGTCGGCACGATCGAGGCGGCGGTCGATAGCCCCTATCTCATCCTCGGCTATTTCGCCGAACGCTTCCCGGCCCTCGCCTTCGCCATCGTCTTCGTGCTGATGCGGCTCGTCGTGGTCGCCTTCGTCGCGCACCGGCCGAACATCCTGCTACGGCTGCTGCTGCTCATTCCGGCCTTCGCCCTGGTCATGGCCGCCGCGCTCTATCCGACCTTCGGCGGCATCATCGCCCGCCCCGGCCTCATGGGCGGCGGCCTCTCCATCGTCGAGGGGCAGATTGCCGGCGCCGATGCCGGACTGCTGCTCGGCGGCGCGATCGCCGGCGTCATGCTCGGCCTCGTCACCGGCCTCGCCCGGGCCATCGTCGACTGGTCCTGGGGCTTTGCCTGGGGACGGCTGGTGCGCCTTGTCCTGGCGCTCCTCGCCTATGCGATCATGGGCGCGGCGCTGGCCTGGGGCTGGGCGACGCTCGAACAGGGCCACGCCCTGTTCCCCCGCGCGCCGCTCAGGCTGATCGAGACCGTCGGCCTCATCGGCCTCGTCATCGTCGCCACCGCGCCGCAGGTGCTGATCGCCGCCTGGGGCGACGCCGCGCGGCGCGAGCGCGCCTGATCCGGCTCGCTATTTCGCCTTGCCTGCCTCCTTGGCGAGCTGGGCTTCCAGCACATCGAGCCGGGCCTTCAGCGCCTCGTTCTCCTCGCGCGCCTTCACCGCCATGTCACGCACCACCTCGAATTCCTCGCGGGTCGGCAGGTCGAGGTCGCGCAGGAGCCGCTCGGCCTGCGTCTTGACGAAAGTATCGGCCTCGCGCTTGAAGCCCTGGGCGAGCCCCGCGGCGTCCGTCATGAACTTGGCGAACTCGTCGGCGATCCGGTCGGTGGTCTGGGTCATGGCCTTGTCTCCAGCATGAACTGATGGGTATGGGGGCCCGGCATCGCGCGCGCAAGAGTTCGCGACAAGAGTTCGTGAGCGGGACGCCACGGGCGGCGACCTCGCCGGTTCCCCGCTTGACAGGCGTCCGCCGCCCCCGCAAACCCGCGCCATGCCGTTCGCTGCCTTTCTCTTTCCGTCCTTCAACCCGGTGCTGATCGAGATCGGGCCGTTCCAGATCCGCTGGTACGCGCTCGCCTATATTGCCGGGTTCTTCATCGGCTGGTGGCTGGCCAAGCGGCTCGTCGCCAATGCCGCGCTCTGGCGCGGCGGCACCTCCCCCTTCGCGCCGGAACTGATCGACGATGCCATCGTCTGGGCGGCGCTGGTCGGCATTCTCGGCGGCCGCCTCGCCTTCGTGCTGGTCTATAATTTCAGCTACTATGTCGCCCATCCGGCCGAGATCATCGCCGTCTGGCATGGCGGCATGGCCTTCCACGGCGGCATCGTCGGCGTCGTGGTCGGGCTCTATGTCTTCGCCCGCAAGAACCAGGTGCCGTTCCTCAGCCTCATCGACGTCGCCGCCGTCGTCGCGCCGATCGGCATCATGCTCGGCCGCTTCGCTAATTTCATCAACGGCGAGCTCTGGGGCCGCGCCACGACCGTGCCCTGGGGCGTCATCTTCCCGGCCGCCGGCCCCGATCCGCGCCATCCGAGCCAGCTCTACCAGGCCATGACCGAGGGGCTCCTGCTGTTCATCGTCCTGCTCGTCATCGCCCGGTCCGGCGGGCTGAAGCGGCCCGGCTTCATGGCCGGCTGTTTCGGCATCGGCTATGGCCTCGCCAGGTCGTTCGGCGAGCTGTTCCGCCAACCCGACCCGCAGCTCGGCTTCCTGTTCGCCGGCGCCACCATGGGCCAGCTCCTGTCCATCCCGGCGATCCTCGTCGGCCTCTGGCTCGTGCTGCGGGCCCGCCGCGCGCCGCAATGACCCCGCTCCATGCCGAGATCGCCGCGCTGATCACGGCCGAAGGCCCGCTGCCGCTCGATCGCTACATGGCGCTCTGCCTCGGCCACCCGCGCTTCGGCTACTACCTGGCGCGCGATGCGATCGGCACCGCGGGCGATTTCACCACGGCACCGGAGATCAGCCAGGTCTTCGGCGAATTGATCGGCTTCTGGGCCGCCGCCACCTGGGAGACCATGGGCCGGCCGGGGGCGCTCCGCCTCGTCGAATGCGGCCCCGGCCGCGGCACGCTGATCAAGGACCTGCTGCGCGCAGCCGGCGTCCTGCCCGCCTTCCGGGCCGCGATCGACCTGCATCTCGTCGAAACCTCGCCGCGGCTCGCCGCGCTCCAGCGCGAGGCCGTGGCGGCCAGCGGCATCACCGCCACCTGGCATGCCGATCTCGGCGGCGTCCCGCCGGGGCCTGCCATCGTCATCGGCAACGAGTTTCTCGACGCGCTGCCGATCCGGCAATTCGTCGCAACGCCGGCCGGCTGGCGCGAGCGGGTCGTCGGCCTCGACGGCGCGCGCCTCGCCTTCGGCCTTGCCCCCGACCCCATACCGGCCGCACTGCTCGCCTGCTTCCCGGCACCGCCGGCACCGGGCGCGGTCGCCGAAATCCGCCCGGCCTTCGGCCACCTTGCCGCAACCCTCGGCGCCCGGCTGCCGGACGGCCCGCAGGTGGCCCTGTTCATCGACTACGGCCATGCCCGCCATGCCTATGGCGACACGTTCCAGGCCGTGCGCGCCCACGCATTCGCCGATCCGCTCGCAAGGCCGGGAGAAGCCGACCTCACCGCCCATGTCGATTTCGCCGCCCTCGGCGAGGCGGCGCGCGAGGCCGGGCTGGCCGCGAGCCGTCCGGTCCGCCAGCGCGACCTCTTGTTCATGCTCGGCCTCGAGGCCCGCACGCAGGGGCTCATGCAGGCCAATCGGAAAAAGGCCAGGGCCCTGCTCGAGGCCGTCGAACGGCTGATCGATCCGGCGCCGACGGGCATGGGCACCCTGTTCAAGGCGCAGGTCCTCCATGCACCGGGTCTGGCCGTACCGGCGTTTGACAGTTAGGCGCGAAGCGGATTTGGTCTGGCCCATGCATGTGACCTCGCCCGCTCTTGCCGGCATTTCCGGCCTTCGCCACGCCTTCTTCACCCGCGATGGCGGGGTGTCGTCGGGCATCTACGGCTCGCTCAATGCCGGCTTCGGGTCCGGCGACGACCCGGACAATGTCCGCGAGAACAGGCGCCGGATGACCGAGGTGCTCGGGGTTGCCGAGAATGCCCTGATTTCCTGCTTCCAGATCCATTCGCCCACCGTCATCGTCGCCGACGGCCCGCATGACGGCGGCGAACGGCCGCGCGCCGACGCGGTGGTGACGAAAATACCCGGCATCGCCTGCGGCGTCGCCGCCGCCGATTGCGGTCCGGTCCTGTTCGCCGATGCCGAAGCCCGTGTCGTCGGCGCCGCCCATGCCGGCTGGAAGGGCGCGCTCGGCGGCGTCCTGGAAGCGACGATCGCGGCCATGGAACAGCTCGGCGCCGACCGCGGCCGGATCACCGCCGCCGTCGGCCCGCTGATCCGCCAGCCGAGCTACGAGGTCTCGCAGTCCTTCATCGACCAGTTCCTGGCCGCGGACCCGGGCTATGCCCGCTTCTTCGCCCCGGGGCGGCCCGAACACGCCCAGTTCGACCTGCCCGGCTTCATCGGCCACCGGCTGACGCTTGCCGGCATCGGCACGATCGACGATCTCGGCCTCGACACCTATTCGGATCCCGATCGGTTCTTCTCGTACCGGCGTTCGACGCATCGCCGCGAGCCCGACTACGGCCGCCATATCGCCGCCATCGCGCTGGCCGGCTGATCCGCCGACCCTTGCCCGGAGGCGCGGCCGACGGCCTGTTAACCAATATGGTTAGCAAAGGGTGAACGGCGCCTGGACCGGACCCGACCGGTCGGCTATCCCTGTCGGCATCAGGAGAAGTGCCATGGCCCGCAGCTTGGTCGTCCCCCGCATCGCCGTTCTCGTCACGCCCTTGGCGCTCGCGGCCTGTGTCGGAACCGACGGCCCCATGGCTGGCAGCCCGCCGCCGCGCGGTGCGATCGCCTTCGAGGCCATCGACGGCGCCCCCCAGGCCGTCAACCAGCGCCTTGCGGGCCGCCTCGCCGGCGAGGCCGAGGCGCGCCAGATCCAGGTGGTCGCCGATCGGTCCGGCGCCCGCTACCGGGTGCGGGGATACATGGCGACGGCGCGCGCCGGCAATGGCGCCACGGTTTCCTACGTCTGGGACGTTTTCGATCCGGAACGGCGCCGTTCGACGCGCATTTCGGGCGAGGAACGCATCGAGGCCCATGGCCGCGATCCCTGGGCCGGCGTCGACGACGCTGCGGCCGGCCGGATCGCCAGCCGCAGCATGGAGCAGATCGCCACCTGGCTGGCGACGCCGCAAGGCGCACCCCAGACGGCTGCCGCGGTCGCCACGACGGCCGCGGAACCCGCCCCGGCAACACCGCCGGCCGCTCCGGCCGCCATTTCCCGGCCGGTTGTCGCCGCCAGCACGACGGGCGCCGGCTCGTCGCAGGTCATGAGCTTTGCCTCGCCGCAGGCGGCACCGGCCGGCGCCCCGCCGCAGTCGACGGACGGCACCGGCGGCCCCCTGATTCCGGCCGAACCGCCGCGCTGACTGTCATTTCCACGTCACACCCTGTTGATCTCGCGCGCTTACGCCATTGTCGTGGGATAAGCCGATTGCTATGAGGTCCGCGCAGCCGAGAGCCAGCGGGACCAGCGTTATGTCGAGAAAATCCGGGATCAAGATCGTTTCCGGCAATTCCAATCGTCCGCTCGCCGAGGCGATCGGTGCCTATCTCGAGACGCCGCTGACCCGGGCTTCGGTCCGGCGCTTCGCCGATATGGAGATTTTCGTCGAAATCCAGGAAAATGTCCGCGGCGAGGACGTCTATATTGTCCAGTCCACGTCCTTCCCGGCCAACGACCACCTCATGGAGGTGCTGATCATCTGCGATGCCCTGCGCCGCTCGTCGGCCAAGCGCATCACCGCGGTGATCCCCTATTTCGGTTATGCCCGCCAGGACCGCCGCTCCGGCTCGCGCACGCCGATCTCGGCCAAGCTCGTCGCCAACCTGATCACCCGGGCCGGCGCCGACCGCGTCATGACCCTCGACCTGCATGCCGGGCAGATCCAGGGCTTCTTCGACATTCCGACCGACAACCTCTTCGCCGCGCCGCTGCTCGCCCGCGACATCAAGGAGCGGCAGGACCTCTCCCATGTCATGGTCGTCTCGCCCGACGTCGGCGGCGTGGTGCGCGCCCGTGCGCTGGCCAAGCGCATCGACGCGCCGCTGTCGATCGTCGACAAGCGCCGCGAGCGCCCCGGCGAGAGCGAGGTGATGAACGTCATCGGCGATGTCGAGGGCAAGAGCTGCATCCTCGTCGACGACATCGTCGATTCCGGCGGCACGCTGGTCAATGCCGCCGACGCGCTGCTGGCGCGCGGCGCCAAGGACGTCTCTGCCTATATCACCCACGGCGTCCTGTCGGGCGGCGCGGTGGCCCGCATCACCGGCTCCAAGCTGAAGGAACTGGTGATCACCGACTCGATCCTGCCGACCGAGGCGGTGCGCGTCGCCCGCAACATCCGCACCCTTTCCGTCGCCAGCCTGATCGGCGAGGCCATTGCCCGCACCGCGACCGAAGAGAGCGTGTCGAGCCTGTTCGAGGATTGAACCCGCCGGACGGCCCCCCCGCCCGCGCCTCAGAACCGCAGCACGACCTTGCCGACATGACGGCCGGAGGCGAGGTGCTGCAGCGCCTCCCGCGCCTCTGTCCAGGCGAAGACGCGATCGATCACCGGGCGCGCGCCGCTCACGGTGAGCGCACGCAGCAGGGCGTCGAAGGACTGGCGTGAGCCGACCGGTATGCCCCGGACGGTGGCACGCCGCCGGAAGATGTCGAGCGGATTGATCAGGCCCTCGGCGCCGCCGACATAGCCGATGACGTTGATCTGGCCGCCCGGCCGGATCGCCCTCAGCGATTGCGCGAAGCTGCCCGGCCCGCCCACTTCCACGACATGGTCGACGCCGCGCCCGCCGGTCAGGCGCAGCACCTCCGCCGCCCAGTCCGGATGCGTGCGGTAGTTGACCGTCGCTGCCGCGCCGAGCGCCTTCGCCCGATCGAGCTTGGCATCGCTGCTCGAGGTCGCGACGACATGGGCACCGCTCATCGCCGCGAACTGGAGGGCGAAGATCGAAACCCCGCCGGTCCCCAGCACCAGCACGCTGTCGCCGGCCTTCATCCGCCCTTCGGTGACCAGCGCCTGCCAGGCGGTGACGGCCGCGCAGGGCAGTGTCGCGGCCTCCTCGTCGCCGATCGCATCCGGCAGCACCACCAGGCCTTCGGCATCGAGCCTGACATATTCGCCGAGCATGCCGTCGAGCGGACCGCCGAGCTGCTGCGCCTGCGCCGACGGATCGAAGTCGCCGCCGGTCCAGCACTGCCAGAAGGTGCCGGCAACCCGGTCGCCGGCCTTGACGCGCCGGACCTCGTCGCCGACCGCCACCACTTCGCCGACCCCGTCCGACAGCGGCACCAGGGGCAGTTCGAACCGCGTGTGATAGGTGCCCCTGACGATTTCCAGGTCGCGGTAGTTCAAGGCCGCCGCGCGCAGCCTGACGACCACTTCGCCGCGCCGCGGCTCGGGCACCGGCCGCTCGCCAAGGCGCAGATGTTCGATGCCGTAATCTTCGATGGCCATGACGCGCATGGAGAACTCCCTGGGCTGCGTTCAACGGGTTTGAGTTCTGCCCTGGTGCGCCCTATGCTTTCAAATTCATTATCTTCAGAATGATCATGCTGGAGAAGCATAATGTTGAGCGAGATGCGGGCCTTCGTCCTGCTGGCGGAAACCGGCTCGATCCAGCTGACGGCCGAGCGCCTGCCGCTGACCCAGCCGGCGGTGACGCGCCAGATCCAGCGCCTGGAGGCGGAGCTCGGCACCGTCCTGCTCGACCGCCGGTCGAAGCCGCCGCGCCTGACGCCGGCCGGTCTCGCCGCGCTCGACCGCTGCCGGGCCATCCTCGGCGCGGTGGGAGATCTGAAGGCGAGCGCCTCGGCCGATGCCGAGCCGCAGGGCGTGCTGCGCATCGGCGCGGCCACCGCGCTCTCCTGCGAGGTGATCATCGACGCGGTGCAGATGATCCGCGGCCGCTTTCCCAAAGTCGCGCTGCGCTTCGTCGGCGGCTGGGCCCATGACCTGCGCGACCAGGTCCAGGCCGGGCGGCTCGATGCCGCGGTCGTGCTCGGAGCGGCCGGCCTGTCCGAACGCCTGGCCGGCCTTCATGTCCGCAAGGTTGCGCAGGAGGACATGCGCGTCGTCGCCGGCAGCGGCGCGCACCTGTCGCGCCGCCCCGGTCTTGCCGAACTCGGCGACAACGACTGGGTGCTGAGCCCCCTGCCCTGCGACGCCCGCCACGTGCTGGCCAGCGCGCTGTCCGGCGCCGGCCGCGCGGTGCGCCTGGCCGCGGAGATCCAGGGCCTGGAGCTGCAGACGGCGCTTATCGGACAGAATCTCGGGCTCGGCCTCGTGCCCGCACGCCGCCTCGCGCCCTATGCCAGGCGCAATCGGCTGAAGGTCGTCGACGCGCCCGAGGCCCGTTTCGCCTTCGACATAGCGCTGGTCAGCGCGCCGCATCTCGGCAGGCTCGACAGCGTCGTCGAGGCCCTCGGCGACCGGCTGGCCGCTGTGCTCGCGCCGCGGCCCCCGGCCGCCTGACCCGTGCCGCTCAACGCAAGCGGCCGAGAGCCGTCTCGACCTTGGCGAGAAAGCGCCGGCGGTCCTCGTCCGAGGCATTGTCCATGCGATGCAGGGCAAGCCAGAGCGTTTTCGCCCGCGGATGCACCAGCGGCTTCAGCCCGCGCATGAGGGTCCGCCGGCCCGGCTCCGACATGACAAGGCGCCACCACCACCAGGGCGCCCCGAGCGTCGAGACCGCGCCGATGAAGCGGATCTGGGTGAGGACCCGGCCGATCGGCTTGCGGCCCTGCGGCATGCCGAAGGTCGCATGCGGCACCCAGACCCGATCGAGCCAGCCCTTGAGCATGGCCGGCAGGCCATACCACCAGGTGGGATAGACGAAGAGCAGCGCCTCGCACCAGCGCAGCGCCGCGAGGTGATCGGCAACCGGCTGCTCATTGACGCCAGCGGTATGATAGCCGCGCCGCTCCTCGGCACTCATGACCGGGTCGAAGCCCATGCCGTAGAGATCGAGCACGCGCGTTTCGTGGCCGCCGCGGGCGAGCGCGGCCAGCGCCGTGTCGCGCAGAGCCGCGCCGAAGCTCTCCGGACATGGATGGCAATAGACGATGAGGAAACGCATATCCTCCAGACTCCCGCGTCGGCGGTCGAAACATCCTGCGGAAGACATCCCGAACGACAAACTAAACTATTGAGCCGCCTATCGAATTGTCAAAAAATTTCGCTGTGGCTCACCGGCTAAGTTTAACCCTTGCTTCAACTCGCTCGCCGAGTTTGCCGGTGCTTTCCACAAGGCCGTCGCAGACCCTGTCATGCCGCAGTTCCCCACCCTCTCGGTTCGCTCCCGCATCCTCGTCCTCGCCGTCATTCCGATCGCCGGACTGATCGGGCTCACCGGCCTGTCCTGGTGGTCGGCCCAGCGCACCGGCGCCGCCATCGCGGAGCTCACGGCCGCCAACGACCTCGTGCGCCGCGCCTACGATCTGCGCGGAGCGGTGCGCGCTATGGGCTCGACCATCGATCTCGCCGTGACGACGGAAGCCGAGACGGCCGCGGCCTTCGATGCGCTCAAGGCGAAGGCCGACCGCGAGGCCGCGGCCATCGCCGCTTCACCCCTCGCAGGCATTTTCGCCGCCGATACGCTGAAGGCGGGCCTCGCCGCGCCAGGCATGGTCGCCGACATCCACGCCCGGCTCGGCGCGGTCCAGGACAGGATGGGGCGCGATCCGCAAACCGGCCTCAACGGCGAATTGCGGCGCGCCATCCACGGCGTCGAAAGCACGCTGCAGCAGCTCGCCTCGGTCTGCTGTGCCGACACCCGCAATTTCCAGATCGCCATGCTGCGGCTGCGGCGCACCGAAAAGGACTTCATGCTGCGGCTGAACGCCGAGGAGATCGAGCGCTTCCGCAAGGGCGTTGCGGAGTTCGAGGCGCTGCTCGCCGACAACGAGCTGCCGGCACCGGCCCAGGCTCGGATGAAGGATATGCTGACGGGTTATGTCCGCGGCTTTCATGCCTGGGCCGAGACGGTACAGGAGCGCGCCCGGCTCCATGCCGAAGCCGGGCGCACCGTGTCGGCGGCGACCGCCGGCATCGAGGCGCTGATCGAACGCGCCGGCGCGAAACAGGGCGAGGCCCAGCAGCGGATCGAGGCGACCGCCGCGACCGCGCTTTTCGCGACCGTCGGCGCCAGCATTGCCGTCACCCTGCTGCTCGCCGCTCTCGCGCTGATCTTCGGCACCGGCCTCATCCGGGCGATCCGCGCGCTCACCGCCACCATGTCGCGTCTTGCCGGCGGCGAGACCGCCGTCGACGTCCCCGAGGCGGGCCGCCGCGACGAGCTCGGCGAGATGGGCCGCGCCGTCATGGTGTTCCGCGACGGCGCCGTCGAGCGCCTGCGCCTGGAAGCCGCGCGCGATGAAGACGCCGTGCGGGCCGCGCGCCAGGCGCGAGTCGACGACCTGTTCCAGCGTTTCCGCGCCGAAATGGCCGAGGTCGTCACTGTCCTGGGCAGCAACACCCGGCAGATGGAGACCACGGCCCGCTCGCTGAACGCCATCGCCCATGAAGCCGGCGACCGCTCGGCTTCGGCCGCCGCGGCCTCGGAGGCGACGTCGGGCAATGTCGAGACGGTCGCCGCCGCCGCCGAGGAGCTCGCCGCCTCGATCCGGGGCGTTGCGAGCCAGGTGACCAAGGCCCAGGCGATCGTCGGCGAGGCCGGCGCGATCGCCAGCCGCACCAATGACGAGGTCAACCGGCTGACGGAAGCCGCCGGCCGGATCGGCGACGTGGTGGCGCTGATCCGCGCCATCGCGGCGCAGACCAATCTTCTGGCGCTCAATGCGACGATCGAGGCGGCGCGTGCAGGCTCGGCCGGCAAGGGCTTTGCCGTGGTCGCGGCGGAGGTGAAGAGCCTTGCCAGCCAGACCGCCCGCGCCACCGACGACATCGCCGCGCAGATCGCCGGCATCCAGGCCTCGACGGTCGGCGCGGTGGCCGCGATCAAGGCGATCACCGGTACGATGGGCGAGATCACCGCGGTGACGGCGACCGTTGCCACCGCCATCACCGAACAGGACGCTGCGACCGCCGAGATCGCCCGCACCATCCAGCGCGCGGCCACCGGCACCCAGGCCTTGTCGCGCAACGTCGCCGATGTGAAGGGCGTGATCGCCGAAACCTCCGCCCAGTCGACCCATGTGCTGACCGCCTCCGACGCGCTGAGCCGCGCCGGCGAGCGCCTGTCGCGCTCGGTCGACGGCTTCCTGAACGAGGTGGCCGCAGCCTGAACGGCCTCCGGCGACGGGAACGGCAAGGAGGCGGATGCGCTCATCGCCCGACAATGCTAAAGGCGGGCCCATGGCTCCTCCCCTTTTGCAATTGCAGGACATCCGCCTGACCTTCGGCGGCACGCCGCTTCTGGTCAGCGCAGCCCTGTCCGTCGAGGCCGGCGACCGGCTGGCGCTGGTCGGCCGCAACGGTTCCGGCAAGTCGACGCTCCTGAAGATCGCCGCCGGCCTTGTCGAGGCCGACGGCGGCAGCCGTTTCGCCCAGCCGAGCGCGACGATCCGCTACCTGCCGCAGGAACCCGACCTCTCGGGCGCCGCCACGACGCTGGCCTATGTCGAGGCGGGCCTTGGCCCGGGCGACGACCCCTATCGGGCGCGCTACCTCCTGAACGAGCTCGGCCTGACCGGCGAGGAGGCGACGACAGCCCTGTCGGGCGGCGAAGCCAAGCGGGCTGCGCTCGCGCGCGCGCTGGCCCCCTCGCCCGACATCCTGATCCTGGACGAGCCGACCAACCATCTGGACCTGCCGGCCATCGAATGGCTGGAACGGGCGATCGGCGCGACCAGCTCGGCGGTGGTGATGATCAGCCATGACCGCCGCTTCCTGGAAAACCTGTCGCGCGCCACCGTCTGGCTCGACCGCGGCGTGACCCGCCGGCTCGACAAGGGTTTTGCCCATTTCGAGGCCTGGCGCGACGAGGTGCTGGAGCAGGAGGAAAAGGACCAGCACAAGCTGGACCGGCAGATCGCCCGCGAGGAGCACTGGCTGCGCTACGGCGTCTCGGCCCGGCGCAAGCGCAATGTCCGCCGGCTCGGCCAGCTGCAGAGCCTGCGCAAGGACTTTCGCGAGCACCGCAAGGCCGTCGGCAACGTCTCCATGACCATTTCGGAGGCCGAGCTGTCGGGCAAGCGCGTGGTCGAGGCCCATGGCATTGCCAAGGCCTACGGCCCACGCCGCATCGTCGACGACCTCACCATCCGCATCCTGCGCGGCGACCGGCTGGGCATTGTCGGCCCGAACGGCGCGGGCAAGACGACACTGGTCGGTCTCCTCACCGGCACGCTCGAGCCGGATGCCGGCAGCATCAAGCTCGGCACCAACCTTGCGATGGTCACGCTCGACCAGAAGCGTGAGGCCCTCGACCCGACGACGCCGCTGATGGACGCCCTGACGCTCGGCCGCGGCGACTATGTCACCGTCAATGGCGAGAACCGTCACGTCATCGGCTACATGAAGGACTTCCTGTTCACGCCCGAACAGAAGGGGACGCCGGTGGGCGTGCTCTCCGGCGGCGAGCGCGGCCGGCTCCTGCTGGCGCGCGCCCTGGCAAGCCCCGCCAACCTGCTGGTCCTGGACGAACCGACCAACGACCTCGACCTGGAAACCCTCGACCTCCTGCAGGAGATGCTCACCGACTTTCCGGGCACGGTGATCCTGGTCTCGCACGACCGCGACTTCCTCGACCGGATCTGCACCTCGGTGCTGGTCAGCGAGGGCGACGGCCGCTGGGTCGAATATGCCGGCGGCTATTCCGACATGGTCGCCCAGCGCGGCGCGGGCATTGCAGCGCGCGGCCTGGACAAACCCGCGAAACGGGCGGCCGACGGCGCGGCGCCGCGCGCCGAGGCGGTGCGCGAGGCGCCGAAGCGCAAGCTGTCCTTCCGCGAGAAGCATGATCTCGACGCGCTGCCCGCACGCATGGAAGCGCTTGGCCGCGACATCGCCAAGCTGCAGGCGATCCTGGCCGACCACGGGCTCTACAGCCGCGACCGGGCGGCCTTCGACAAGGCGTCCGCCGCGCTCGCCAAGGCCGAGGCCGAGCTCAGCGCGGCCGAGGAGCGCTGGCTGGAGCTCGAACTCCTGAAGGAAAGCCTGGAGGGCTGACCCTCCCCGCCGGCCAGGCGGGGCGGAGCCGGCTTGAAGCCGGCTGACGAACTTGCGATGCTCGCTGGAGCAGGGGTTTGATGGCGGGCCGGGGGGCCCGCGCGGGTCGGAGCCGCCGCCTGCGGGGGGCGCGAATGGACGTCGCACACGCGGCCGGCGCGGGATCTGGCCTCGCCACTTCCGGTATCGACAGCGTTCTCATCGCCATCGACCCGACCGGCCAACTGGTTCTGAACGGCATCCTGGCTCTGATCATGTTCGGCGTCGCGCTGGAGCTCAGGCTGAGGGATTTCGTCGACGTCTTTTCGCGGCCGCTCGCGCCCATGACCGGCCTTATCGCCCAGACCCTGGTCCTGCCGGCGGTCACCTATGCCATCACGATGATCCTGAAGCCCCAGCCGAGCGTCGCGCTCGGCATGATCATCGTCGCGGCCTGCCCGGGCGGCAACATCTCCAACCTGATGACGCATCTCGCCCGCGGCAACACCGCGCTGTCGATCTCGATGACCGGCATTTCCAACATGCTGGCGGTCGTGACGACACCGCTCAACATCCTGATCTGGGCCAGCCTCAACCCCTCGACCGCCGCGCTGCTGCGCCAGGTCAGCATCGAGCCCGCCGGCTTTCTGGGCACGACCGCCCTGCTCATCGGCGTGCCGCTGATCGCCGGCATGATCACCGTGCACCGCTGGCCCCGGCTGGCCGAACGGCTGCGCCGGCCGTTCCAGATCGCGTCCTTCGTCTTCCTCGTCGGTTTCATCGTTGCGGCGAGCGTCGCCAACGGCCGTTATTTCCTCACCTTCATCAGCGACATCATTCCCCTGGTGATTCTGCACAACACCATCGCGGTCGGCATCGGCTGGCTGTCGGCGCGCCTGTGGCGCCTCAGCGACTACGATACCCGCGCGATGGCCATCGAGGTGAGCATGCACAATTCCGGCTTGGGCCTTGCCCTGATTCTCAACCAGTTCGACGCCCTGGGCGGTGCCGCCCTGATCGCCGCCGGCTGGGGGGTCTGGCACATCGTTTCCGGCTGGGCCCTCGCCGCCTTCTGGACCCGCCGCGACCGCAGGGCGGCGGCGGAATGAACACGGGCATCCTGGTCACGGGCGCAGCTGGCTTCATCGGCGCTGCCCTGGTGCGGCAGCTTGCCGGCGGCGGCGAACCGGTCGTCGGGCTCGACATCCGGGCGCCCGCCGCCCCGGTCCCCGGCATCCGCTACGAGCAGGCCGACATTCGCGATCCCGCGCTCGCCGACCGGATCGCCGCGGCCCGCCCGCGCGTCGTGGTGCATCTGGCATCGGTGGTCGCCGCCGGCGGCGATGCCGCGCGCGACCGCGAGATCGACGTCGTCGGCACCGGTCATGTCGTGGCGGCATGCCTCGCCGCCGGCGCGCGCCGCCTGGTGGTGACCTCGAGCGGCGCTGCCTATGGCTATCATGCCGACAATGCCGTTCCGCTCACCGAGGACAGCCCGCTGCGCGGCAACGAGGATTTCCCCTATTCCCGGCACAAGCGGCAGGTCGAGGAACTGCTCGCCGCCGCGCGGCTGGCCCATCCGGACCTCGAACAGGTCGTGTTCCGCCCCTGCACCGTGCTGGGCCCGGGCGTCGCCAACCAGATCACCGCCATTTTCGAGCGGCCCGTGGTGATCGGCCTTGCCGGCAGCGCGACGCCCTTCAGCCTCGTCAGCGAGACCGATGTGGTGGCGGCCCTCGGCCGCGCCTGCGCGGCGGAAAGCCCGCCCGGCATCTACAATCTGGCCGGCGACGGCACGCTGACGCTTGCCGAGATCGCCAGGCGGATCGGCAAGCCCTACCTCGCCGTTCCCCCCGGGCTGATGCGCCTGGCACTCGGGCTCGCGAACCGGCTCGGCCTGACGACGCTCGGCCCGGCGCAGGTCAATTTCCTGCAGTACCGGCCGGTGCTCGCCAATGATCGGCTGAAGACCCGGTTCGGCTACCGGCCGACCCTGTCGGCGGCCGAGACCTTCGATCGCTACTGGCAGGCGAGGGCCGCGGCATGACCTATCTCATCATCGGCGCCGGCCCGTCGGGACTTGCCACCGCGCGGGTGTTCAAGGAGACGGGACTGCCCTTCCAGGTGGTCGAGTGCAATCTCGATGTCGGCGGCCAGTGGCTCTACGGCGCGCCGTCGAGCAGCATCTATCAGACCACCCATCTCATTTCGTCCAAGACCACCACGGCCTTCGCCGACTATCCGATGCCGGCCGACTGGCCGGCCTATCCGCACCACACCCAGGTCTTCGACTACCTCAAGGCCTTCGCCGGCCATTTCGACCTCTACCCGTCGATCCGCTTCAACCGTGCCGTGACCCGGCTCGCCCAGGAGGACGGCCGCTGGCAGGCGACCTTCGACGACGGGACGAGCGAGACCTATGCCGGCGTCGTGATCGCCAACGGCCATCTGAGCGACCCGGAACTGCCGGCCGTGCCCGGCACCTTCACCGGCGACCTCATGCATGCCAAGACCTACAAGAGCCCCGACATCTTCGCCGACCGGCGCGTGCTGATCGTCGGCATGGGCAATACCGGCTGCGATCTGGCCGTCGATGCGGTGCACCGCGCAGCCAAGGTCCTGTGGTCGGTGCGCGGCGGCAATCATTTCACCCCGAAATTCCTCCGCGGCAGGCCCGCCGACGAGGCCAATCACAAGGCCCGCTTCGTTCTGCCCCGACGCCTCCGCTCGATCGTGCACGAGGCCGTGCTCGGTTTCGTCGTGGGCCCGCCGGAACGCTACGGCCTGCCGCGCCCGGCGCACCGGCTGTATGACCGCACGCCAATCGTCAACACGCTGGTGCTGCAGCATCTCGGCCAGGGCGATATCGGCCTGAGGCCGCCGCTCGCCCGGCTCGACGACGATCGCGTCATCTTCACCGACGGCCGCGCCGACGAGGTCGATCTCGTGCTGTTCGCGACCGGCTACCGGATCACCTTCCCGTTCCTGGACGAGGCCGCGCTGAAGAGCGAGCTGAACTGGCAGGCCCCCGCCCCGCACCTCTATCTCAACATCTTTCCGCCGGCGGACAACAACCTCTTCGTCGTCGGCATGATCGAGGGCGGCGGCATCGGCTGGCCCGGGCGCGACCTGCAGGCACGGGCGGTGGCGAGCTATCTGACGGCGCGGCGCGACCGGCCGGTGCGTGCGGCAGCCTTCCGCCGCGAAATCGGCCGGCATTGCGCCGGGCCGCGGCCGGCCGATGCCGGTCCGCACGGCATCTTCATCGATTTCGTGGACTACAAGCGCGTTCTGGGCCGGGCGATCGAACGGCTGAGCTGAGGCCGGATCGCGTCCGGACCGACGCCAACGGCATCGAGGCCGGCCGTGGTTCGAGGCTCGCGCTCCCGGGCGCGGGCCTACGCCGCCCCGGCGAAGCGCTCGTTGAAGGCGTAGCCCGAGCCGCGCACGGTGCGAATCGGATCGGCCTCGCGGCCGCGCTTCACCGCCTTGCGCAGGCGGCCGATATGCACGTCCACCGTGCGCTCGTCGATATAGACGTCGCGGCCCCAGACACCGTCGAGCAGCTGCTCGCGGGTATAGACGCGGCCCGGCGACTGCATGAGGAATTCGAGCAGGCGGAACTCGGTCGGCCCGAGCGTGATCTCGCGACCCGACCGATGCACCCGGCGGGTCTCGCGGTCGAGCTCGATATCGCCCGACTTCAACAGGCTGGAGAGATGTTCCGGCTTGGCCCGGCGCAGCAGCGCGCGGATGCGCGCCAGCAGCTCAGGCACCGAGAACGGCTTGACCACATAGTCGTCGGCGCCGGTAGCCAGGCCGCGCACGCGCTCGCCCTCCTCGCCGCGGGCGGTGAGCATGATCACCGGCAGCCGCTCGGTCTCGGCGCGCAGCCGGATGCGCCGGCACAGCTCGATGCCGGACAGGCCCGGCAGCATCCAGTCGAGCAGCATCAGATCGGGGACCGCCTCGCGCAGCCGCACCTCCGCCTCGTCGCCCCGCATCACGGTTTCGACGCGATAGCCTTCGGCTTCGAGATTGTAGCGGAGCAGGACGGTGATCGGTTCTTCGTCTTCGACCACCATGATGCGTGCGGTCATGAGTTCAGTCCCTTGTTGGTCAGGAGCCGGCCGAGACGATCGACGTGGTGTCGAGCTTCGGCCGCTCCTCGGCGAGCGTCGTACCGTTGACCACGTAGTAGATCGTCTCGGCGATGTTGGTTGCGTGGTCGCCGATCCGCTCGAGGTTCTTGGCGCAGAACAGGAGGTGGGTGCAGGCGCCGATATTGCGCGGATCCTCGAGCATGTAGGTCAGCAGCTCGCGGAACAGCGAATTGTAGAGCGCGTCGATATCGCCGTCCGACTTCCAGACCTCCAGCGCGGCCGCGACGTCGCGCTGGGCGAAGGCGTCGAGCACCTCCTTGATGCGCTCCAGCGCGAGGCGGGCCATGGCATCGAAACCGCCGGTGACCTTCGGCAGCGGCAGCGAGCCGTTGATCGCGATGACCCGCTTGGCGATGTTCTTGGCGAGATCGGCGATCCGCTCGAGATCGGCCGCGATGCGCAGCGCGGCGACGATCTCGCGCAGGTCGATGGCCATCGGCTGGCGCTTGGCGATCACCAGGATGCCGGCCTCCTCGATCTCGCGCTGCATGGCATCGATCGCCGGATCGGCGGCGCGCACCGTCGAGGCCAGCGCCACGTCGCCGCGAATCAAGGCGTCGATGGCGCCGACGATCTGCTTCTCGGTCAGCCCGCCCATTTCGGCGACGCGTTGCGCCAAGCCCTTCAGCTCGTTCTCGAATGCGCTGACGATATGCTCGGTCATGCAGGTCTCCTGGGCGGGCTCGGGAAAAGGGGCTTTTCCCTACCCGTGTATGACGACGGTTCTATGCTTGCGACGTGACACATCAATGACGATGAAAAAGCCAAGCATTCAAGCGCTTGTAAGGGATGCGACAAGACATTCCGCCGTCACATCGGCAAGTTCCGCCGCCGGCGGCACTCGCCGGGCCGCGGATGGCCCGGCCGGCACGGCGGTCACTCCGCCGCCGGCGGCATGCGGCGGGCCGGCTGCGGCGGGGCCCGGCCCCCCGCGGCCCGCGCGGCCGGCTCGGCGGTCTCCCGGCGCCCCGGGGAGGGCGCGC
>NZ_JAPSET010000014.1:0-138965 GCF_026847585.1 Phreatobacter sp. AB_2022a | reverse complement strand
TGACCGGTTCGGCCAGGTCCACTATGCCGACACCCAGACGGTCTACGGCCGCATCGGCGCGCGGCTTGCCCGCGACTTCGCCATCGAGGACGGACGCCGGATCACCACCTGGGCGCGGGTCAACTACTGGCACACCTTCGGCGGCAACGGCCGGGCAACCTTCGCCAACCTCTCGGGGGGCTATCCGGTGGCGCTCGGGGCCGGGCTCGGCGGCAGCTGGATGCAGTTCGGCATCGGCGCCTCCGGCCAGATCACGCAAAGGGTCAGCCTCTTCGCCTCCGCCGACTACAACCTCACCGTCGCCCATGGCTCCGGCCAGTCCTACACCGGACGTGTCGGCCTCCAGGTGCGCTGGTGAACACCTAGAGGCCCCCCGGCGCTCCCCGGCCGGCGGCGCCGTCACAGTCCTGGCAATCGCTCGATGGCGGAGAGGCACGTCCTCGAGACCGGGCTGCGGGATGGGGCCGTCCGGAAGCGGCGACGGGCTGCCTTTGCCTTTTTCCCGGGACAGGAGCGGTCCACACGCTCCGAAAAGGATGGACATGCACCGGTTCTTCGACGGCAAACAAGGGCGCGCGACGCTGTCCGGAGGAGACGCTTCCGCGAGGGCGGCGTTCCGGTCCGATGGCGCCGGCGGCATCGGTTCGGGCCGCGCGGGAGAAGGCGATGAGGGCGCGATCCTCGACGTCCCGAGCCGCCGCGGCGTGGTCGCCGCCGCCGGTGCGCTGATCCTCGCAGGATGCCAGACGAGCGAGCGACAAGCGCCGCCGCCGTCCCGTTATGCGGCCGAGCCTCACGAGGTTCGGATCGTCGACCGGTCCAAATTCGACCCGCGGCTGCGGCCGACCATGGTCACGGCGCCGGTCAATGCCCCGCTCGGCTCGATCCTGGTCGAGACCGGCCAGCATCATCTCTTCCTCATGGAAGGGGACGGGCAGGCCCGGCGCTACGGCATTGCCGTCGGTGCCACGGGGCATGCCTGGTCGGGGACGGCGCGGATCGGCCGCAAGGCCAAATGGCCGAACTGGTACCCGACCGACGAGATGCGGCGGGAAACGCCCGGCATCCCCCGCATGATCCCGGGGGGAGCCGCCAATCCGCTCGGCGCCCGCGCGCTCTATCTCTACCAGGGCGGCCGCGACACGCTCTACCGCATCCACGGCACCACCGAGCCATGGGGCATCGGCACCGACGTCTCTTCCGGATGCATCCGAATGATCAACGAGGACGCGATCGATCTGTTCGATCGGGTCGCGATCGGGGCGCAAGTGATCGTGCGATGAGCGATCGACACAGCATGCAAGGCAGGCGGAGCCGATGAAACCGAATTTCCGGCATGTGTTCCCGGCGGCGCTGCTGGCGGTCGCGCTGCCCGCGAGCCGCGCAATGGCGCAGGAGGCGGCTCCCGGGCCGTCCTCCCTCAGGGAGACCTACCAGGACTGGGCCGTCTCCTGCACCGGGCATGGACAGGCGCGCCGCTGCGCCTTCTCCCAGCAGCAGCGGCGGCGGGACGGCCGGCGCGTTCTGGCGATCGAACTGGTTCCCGCGCGCGACGGCACCCTCTCCGGCACGTTGCTGCTGCCCTTCGGCCTCGCGCTCGACCGGGGCGTCACGATCGGGCTCGATCAGGCCGCGCCCGGCGCGCCGCTGCCGTTCAAGACCTGCCTTGCGACCGGCTGCATCGTGCCGGTCACCTTCACGGCCGCGATGCTGAGAACATTTCGTGGCGGAACGAGCCTGAAGCTGAACACGATCGCGAGCGATGCGGGGCAGCCGGTTGCCTTTTCCCTGTCCCTGAAAGGATTTGGCCCGGCTCTGGACAGGACCTTGGCGCTGTTGCGCTGATGCGCCAGTCCTGATCTTTTGCCCGGCTCGTGCAAACGGGGCGCGCAATGCGTCTGGCCGGTGCCGCCGGCGACGCCAAACGGTCTTTTCGGACCGGCGAGGCCAGGTCCGGCCGGTCCTTCAGCAGCACGAAGCACGCCCATGGCGGTGGCATGGGCCGGATCGCCAATCCGGCCATTGCGCGTCGCTCCCGCGCTCTCCCGCGGGCGCTTTCAGCACGACCAAAGGGCCGTAACAGGCAAGTCGCGGCATGCCGTGTCGCAGTACCTTTCGAACTCCCGATCCAACGTTGAGTCGCTTCCAGCGAGCGTGGGCATCGCGGGGAACGCGTTGTGGCATCGCCTCGATATCGTCACCCTCAGGTGCCCGGTTCCGAAGGTACGGTCCCGTGACGCTGAAAAACCTCGATATCCTGGCCCTGCGTTCCTTCGTGCTCATCGCTGAGGGCTGCAGCTTCGCGCAGGCCGGGGACGCCGTAGGGCGGTCGCAATCGGCGATCAGCCTGCAGATACAGCGGCTGGAGCGCGAGCTCGGCGCGCTGCTGCTGCGCCGGCACGGTCGCCAGCATCCGCGACGCGACGTCGGTCTGACGGCGGCCGGCGGCCGGCTGCTGCCGCTTGCTCGCGAGCTGATCGGCGCGAACGACGCCGCCCTCGCCTCGATGGCGGGAGGGGAGGCGCAGGCCATTTCCTTCGGCGTGACGCACGAACTGGCGCAGTTCATCCTCGTCCACGTGCTGCCCTCATTCGCGCAAGCCAATCCGGCGGCCGAAATCACGCTTGTGATCGAGTCGACGACGAAGCTGCTCTCCGCTGTCGCCCACAAAGATCTGGATGTGGCGATCGCGCTCAAACGCAGCGATCCGCACAATCAGGGGATCCTCGCGGAGGTGCCGATGATCTGGCTGGCCGACAGCGATTTCGCGCTCGCGCCTGGCGCCTCGCTGCCGCTCGGTGTCTGTTACCGCGCCTGTCCGTTCCGCGGCGCCGCGATCGCCTCGCTCGGCAAGACGCACCGTTTCCACATCGCTGCAGCCAGCTCTTCCTTCGAGGGGCTGGCCGGCCCGTTGCGGGCAGGAATGTGCGTGACGGTGCGAACGCCCTATGCGCTCGAGTCGGACTTCGTCGATATTGGCAGGCGGATCGGCCTGCCGCCGCTGCCGCCGGTCCAGTTCGCCTCTTACCTGAGCAAGGCAAGGCAGGCGAAGGGCGCGTTCGACCTGATCGAGGCCTGCCGGCATGCTCTCGCACGCTGGGACCGCGCCGCGCTCCCCCGGGCCACGGCGGAAAACCCGCATCTGCGCACGTCGATCGCCGATGTCACCTTGGCCTCGGCCTTCTCCAGCCGGCGAACCGGCGCGGAAGGGCCGGTCGCCGGGCTCTCACCTGGCGTCGTCGATCCCGACGATCAGGGCAGTGCCGTGGACGAGTGGCCGTCCGACATCCGGCTGCGCTGACGTCGGGCTCGTCGTCCATGCGCCATCAGCCGGTGCCGGCGCTTTGCGGCAAGGGGATTCGCACCACGGCGTCGGTCAGATGTGGGACGGCGTCGCTTGCGACCACGGATGGCGGGGCTGGAGTGAGGAGCACGCGGACCGAGGTCCCGGCGATGATGCGCGCCGCCACAGCACTCCAGGCATTGACGCAAGGCCAGTCGATCGCCTGCGCCTGCTCGTCGTCGAGAGGATAGTGGAGGACGATGGTCTCCGGCCTGGTGTCCATGCGGGCCACGTGATGCAGCACCCTGCGGGCCGCGCGCTCCTGTCGCGCGGTCAATTCCCGCAGTTTCGAAATGACGCTTTCAGGACAGCGATTCCGGCCGCTCGACCAGGATCTGACCGTGTCGCTTCCGGCGCCGACGAAGATCGCGGTTTCGCGCAGCGTCAAGCCGCATAAGCCGACGAGAAGCTTGAATACGACCATCGCGCGTTCGCCGCCGTCTTTTTGCTTTTCGCCCTGCGGCCGAACAGCGGCTTCGTTGGTCGGGCGGGATCGGAGCCGAATTGCCACCGAGCGTATCGTGCGCATGCTGCCAAATTGTTTTCCGGCACTCCGCGGACGGTGTTCGCCCTCGAATGTGCCGCGCCACGCCCACCGGGCGCGGATTATCGTTCTGCGCTCGATGCGCTCAAGCGAGTTATGCAAATGGTCGATATTGCCGAATGTCATCACGGCGCGGCGCGGCGGGCGGCCCGACAGGCCGATGCCCGGCGAATCGACCTTGTTCGCGCGGTCGTCCCGCCCGCGAGCGGCCGCGTGCGGGCCTCCGGTCGAAGCGTCATGTCGGAGGGGGCTCGCCATGGACCGTCTTCCGGCTCCGATAGAATGCCAGGAATTCAGCGGCCGGCAGGGCTTTTGAAAAGAACCATCCCTGCCCGAATGTGACGCCTTCCCGCAGGAGATAGTCGAACTGCTCGCGCGTCTCGATGCCTTCCGCGATGCAGACCAGTTCGAGTGATCGCGCCATCTGGATGATGTGGGAGATGACCGGGGTGTTGGCCGTGATGTGCCCGATCGTGTCGACGAAGGATTTGTCGATCTTGAGCGCGTCGATCGGCAAGGTCTGCAGATATTGCAGGTTCGAATAACCGGTGCCGAAATCATCGATCGCGATCGAATGGCCGCGGGCTCTGGCGGTCGTCATGACGGAGCGGGCGCGCTCGATTTCGAGGAGCCCGCGTTCCGTGGCTTCGAACCAGACCTGCTCGTTCCGGATGCCGGCGCTGTCGAGGGCGAGCTGGATGATATCCAGTGGCCTGCCGGTCTCCATGTCCGTCGCGCAGAGATTGATGGCGACATGCAGCGCGCTCTCCGCGGCAAGCGTTGGACCGAGATCGTGGACGACGGCTTCGACGACCTGATCGGTGATCGGAAGAATGAGGCCGCTGCGCTCGGCAATCGGCAGGAACAGGTCGGGGCCGATGAAGGTCCCGTCGGATTGCTGCCAGCGGACCAGAGCTTCGGCGCCGACGCATAGGCCCGATCTCAGCTCGATGATCGGTTGATAGTGCACGGTGAATTGGCGTTTGCGGACCGCGGCCGCCAGCTCGCCGAGCAGCGACAGGCGCCGGCGTGTCCGGGCGAGGATGGCGGCGACGATGGTCGCGCTGATCGCCGCCCCGACAGGCAGCAGAAGCATCCGCCGCCGTTCAAGCGTGCCGAAGACCAATGTCCTCGGCCGGATGGCGATCGCGATCCAGCCATCGACGCGGGCGGTCGCAAAGAGATATTGCTCGTCCATTCCCGTCGCGGGCGAGGCCATGAGCGATTGGACCAAATGCGGGTCGGGATGGTTCTGGCTGGCGATGATGCCGAGCTGTTCCATGCCGACGGCAAGCTGGGTTCCGGCATCGGGAATGACGTCTGCAAACCCGCTGGGCTCCAGCAACGCCTCGTAGTTCTCGAACTGCAAGCTGAGGCGAGATTGATGCGGATCGATCCAGGAGGGGATGTTGACAGCGATGCCGAAGCCGTCCGCCGTCGAGAGAGCCGGCGTCATCAACGGCATCCTTGTCCGTGGGACACCCCAGGACGCGCATTGCAAGGCTCCGTTTCGGAAATAGCCGACCTCCGAGATGATGAGACTGTTGGCCTCGAGCCGACGCATGAGTTCCATATGCTCGGTCGAGCATGGAGTGATGCGGCTTGCGGCCAGCGTGGAGAGATTGGCCGCGGCCGCGTTGAAGGTGAGGCTGGCGCGCCGGACCAAGCGCTGGTTGAGGACTTCGAGCCTATCCTGTTCGGCTTGGACGGCGAGGATCCAGGCCAGATGAATCGCCCCCGCTACTGGAAGCACGGCGGCTCCTGCCGCGAATATGGACGCGAGCACGACAATCTGTAGCCGGCTCACTCATCCTCCTCCGTCTCGGACCCGCCCCGACCAAGTATCGGAGAGGAGACCGTGATGACGATCTATCCGGAAGCGCTTTGGCTGCCGGCAGCTGCGATGCCAGTTGCGTCGGCGCCCGCCATCGATCGGTTGTGAACATTCCGTGGCTGCGTGATGGACGCGGTCAAATTGAATGCGCCAATGCCTTATATGAGCGTTTCCAATGTTTCGACGAACTGATCTTGAGTATTACTCACGTCCAACATTTGAAAAACCAATTTGCGGCGCCCGGAAGGCACCAATCTAATCAACAAAATTATTTCGCTTATTCGATAGTGAAACCGGGATCGCGGCCGAAGCCCGCTCCGGAATCCGATCGGCCGGCGCGGCGACCCGCATGTGGCTGGACTGCTGGGTCGTCGTCGTTGGCCCCATTTGAGGGCGGCCGTAGCCCATTACGAGGTTTGGATGACCCACTACGATCGCACCGCCGGGAGTGTCTCGAAGCCGGGTCGGGCCTTGCGATGCCGCGCGAACGCCCCGCGGCAAGGAGCCGGCCGGCGGGCGGATCGTTCGACGCGGCGCCGTCTTCTCGCGGTGCTGCGCCTGGCGCACCGGATATTGGGTCCCGGCCGTCGCCGGCTGCAACTGGGCATCACCTATGGCGACACGGGCGCCCTTGGCTGCGTCCTCGCCGGAGCGCTGGTCCTTGGAGCCGGCCTCTGGCCGAACAGCGCGCTGGCGACGACCTATGGGCCGGGCGGGACATCCTGTTCGGGCACCGCCCCCGGCGTCGGTCCGGACAATATCAATCAGGGCCAGGTCGCCGATCCCGTGAACGGATCCGGCACCTATTCCAACGTCATCGGCTGTGGCGCCGACGGTGGGAACTATTCGTCGGTCCAGGTCATGGGGCCCTTCGCGCGAGCGACCGGCGCCGGAGCCGTGACGATCGGTTATGCGTCGAGCGCCGCCGTGCGCGGCACGGCGCTCGGCATGCAGGCCGTCGCGAGCGGCAGCGGCGCGACGGCCATCGGCCAGTGGACGCGTGCGCTTGGGCCCGGAAGCGTCGCGATCGGCGGCGACATGTCATCGAACGACGCCAATGCCGGTGCCCAGGCGATCGGCGGGCAGGCCATTGCCGTCGGCGGCATGTCGCGCGCCATGCGCAACGGCGACATCGCGATCGGCGCCGGCGCCATGGCCGACGGGCAGACGAACGACCTGTCGGCGCTCGCGGTCGGCCTGAGCGCCAGGGCGGTCGGCAACGATGCCGCGGCCTTCGGCAACAATGCGGCGGCCAATGGCCATTTCGCGCTGGCGGTCGGCAACTTCGCCAATGCGACCGGCCGGAACGCGGCGGCCGTGGGCAATTCGGCGAATGCAGCGGGCCGCTGGTCGTCGGCCTTCGGCAATTTCTCGAGCGCGGCCGGCGACTGGTCGACGGCGCTCGGAAACCGCGCCAGCGCGGCCGGCGAATCGGCGACCGCCCTGGGCAATTCCGCCAACGCAAGCGGGTTGAACTCCATTGCGATCGGCACGGCCGGCAGCGGCGGGACATTCTCCGGCGCCGAGGCGCAAGGCACCGGTGCCATCGCCATTGGCGGCAACGCGACGGCAGCGGCGGTCGCGGGCGCGGCCGACGCGATCGCGCTGGGCGGTCAGAGCTCGGTGGCCGCGGGTGCGACGTCGGGCCTTGCGATCGGCCGTGGCGCGACCGTCGCCGACGGCGCGACCTACGGCATCGCGCAGGGCGACGGTGCGGTCGTGCACGGGACGGACGATATCGCCATCGGGCGGAGCGCGTCGACGGACGTCAATTCGGCCGGCAGCAATGTCGCGATCGGCCATGCGGTGGCGACCGGAGCGATCGGCCAGAATGTCGCCATCGGTTCCGGCACGACGACCGCCACGGCCTCGAGCGCGGCGGGCGGGGCGGTGGCGATCGGACGGGATCAGCGCGCCCTCGGTGACGGTGCGGTCGCTCTCGGCGACCCGAATACCGCAAACGGCGACGGGGCGGTGGCGCTCGGCGCGAACAATGTCGCGGCCGGCGACAGCGCCGGCAACTCGGCGGCGAATGGCGCTGTGGCCATCGGCAATGGCAATACGGCGGTCGGGCAAGGTTCGGTGGCGCTCGGCCATGGCTCGACCGCAGCCGCCGCCGGCGCGCTGGCATTCGGCGATGCCGCTCAGGCCCAGGCCGAACGGAGCGTCGCCCTTGGTTCGGGTGCGACCGCCGCAAATACCGGCGACGTCGCGCTCGGCGCGGCATCCCGCACCGCCGCCGCGGTCGCAACGCCGAGCACGACCATCGACGGCCGCTCCTATTCCTTCGCCGGCACCACGCCGAGCAGCACGGTCAGCGTCGGCGATGCCGGCGCGGAGCGGACGATCACCAACGTTGCTGCGGGCCGCATCAGCGGCACGAGCACGGATGCGGTGAACGGCTCGCAGCTGTTTGCGACCAATCAGGCGATCGAAGGCGTCAGCGGCCGGGTCAATACGCTCGGGAGCTCGGTCGCCACCGTGTTCGGCGGATCGACGAGCTATGACCCAAGCACCGGGCAGGTGACTGGCGGATTCAATTTTGCCGGCAACAGCTACACCTCCGTCCAGAACGTCTTCGACCAGATCAATCAGGCCGTCCAGGGCGGCGGCATCCGCTATTTCCACGCCAATTCGACCCAGCCCGACAGCTCCGCCACCGGCACCGACAGCGTCGCGATCGGCCCGTCGGCGGTTGCCCAGAATGCCAACGACTTCGCCGCGGGCAATGGCGCGACGACGGCCGGCGGCCAGCCCGGCGACGTCGCGATCGGCGCCGGTTCGCGGACGGCGCCGGTGGTTGCGACAGCCGGCACCACCATTTTCGGCACGGCCTATCAGTTCGCCGGCGCGACGCCCGCCAGCACGTTCAGCGTCGGCGATGTCGGCGCGGAGCGGACGATCACCAATGTCGCGGCCGGCCGCATCAGCGCGACGAGCACGGATGCCGTCAACGGATCCCAGCTCTTCGCCACCAACCAGGCGATCGAGGTGGTCGGCGGCCGCGTCAACACGCTCGGCGATTCCGTCGCCGCCGTGTTCGGCGGCAATACCACCTACGACCCGGCCACCGGCAAGGTGACCGGCGGGTTCACCTTTGCCGGCAACAGCTATTCGACGGTGCAGAACGTGTTCGACCAGCTCGACCGGGCGGTCAATGGCGGCGGCGGCATCCGCTATTTCCACGCCAATTCGACGCTGCCGGACAGTTCCGCGACGGGGCTCGACAGCATTGCGATCGGCCCGGCGGCGGCGTCCTCCGGCGTCAACGCCATTGCGATGGGCAACGGTGCGCTGGCGTCGGGAGACGGCAGCTTCGCATCGGGCGCAGGGGCAAGGGCGACCGCTGCCCGCGCGATGGCACTGGGCGATGGCGCCAGCGCCAGCCACGCCGGATCGGTCGCGCTCGGCGCTGGAGCCGAGACGCAGGCGACGGTCGCAACCTCCAGCACCGTCATCGACGGCAAGGAATACCGGTTCGCCGGGACCGCGCCGGTCGGCACGGTGTCGGTCGGAACCGCCGGTGCCGAGCGGACCGTGACCAACGTCGCGGCCGGCCGCATCAGCGCGACCAGCACCGATGCCATCAACGGTTCGCAGCTCTATGCGACCAACCAGGCGGTCGACAATCTCTCGGGCACGGTCAGCAGCATCGGTCAGGCCGTGCGGCATGCCGTGGTCTATGACAGCAATCCGGACGGCACCCGGCAGAACTCGATATCGCTCGTCGGCGGCGATCCCAATGCGCCGGTGGTCATCCGCAATGTCGCGGCGGGGACGGCCCCGACCGACGCGGTGAACGTCCGGCAGCTGAATGATGGCCTTGCCACGACGTTGAACCAGTCACGGGCCTATACCGACCAGGTCGCGGCCACGACGCTCAGCCAGGCCAATGCCTATACGGATGCCAGATTCGCCGGCCTGAATGCCGATATCCGCGGGGTGAGGCGGGAAGCCCGCCAGGCCGCCGCCATCGGTCTCGCCGCATCTTCGCTGCGCTATGACGACAGGCCCGGCAAGCTCAGCGCCTCCATGGGCGGCGGCGTCTGGCGCGGCCAGGGCGCCTTTGCCATCGGCCTTGGATATACGAGCGAGAACGGCCTGATGCGCGGCAACCTGTCGGCCACCACGACTGGCGGTGAATGGGGCGTCGGCGCCGGCCTGAGCATCACGTTGAACTAGGTCCGGCCATGCTGGGCCTTCGCCATCTGCCGCTGCTCGCGATCGTGCCGGCCCTCGGCGCGGCGACGGCCTTCGGGCAGCCGGCCTCGCCGCCGATCTATTCAGTCAGGCGTTCGGAGGTCGCGGTGCCGGCCAATGTGCCGCTCGGGCAATACCGGCGCGTCATCCGGCCCTTCAAGAACTGGACGTTGATCTGCGACGAGAATCTGCGGGCGCGGCGACGCGTCTGCAACATCACCCAGGCCATCGTCGACCAGGCCGGCGCGGTCGCGTTCAGCTGGTCGCTTGCCGGCTCGGACAGCGGCGCGCCGGTGTTCATTCTGCGCGCGCCGGCGGCGGTCGGCGCCGACCGTCCGATCACCCTGGCGTTCGGCGACGGAAGCGCCCCGATCCTCGTGAAGACGAATGGCTGCGACGCGAGCGTCTGCGTGGCGATCCAGCATGTCGGCCCACGCCTGCGCGGCTACATCGCGAAAGGTGTTGTCGTGCAGATCTCATTTTCTGTGACGCCGGCTGGCGCGTCGGGAGCGCCGACGCTGACGGGGCTCTACGCGCCGCTGGAAGGCCTGTCGAAGGCGATCGAGGCGATCTGACGGAGATCTGGTCGGAAGGGGATTGGGGATGAAGAGGTGGCGGGGAGAGACGGGGATGGCACGCCACGGGCTGGCGGCGGCTGGCATGATCGTGCTCGGCGTCTGGACTGGCTACGCTGTCGCCGCCGACGGACCAGCGCCGCCCGAGATGGCGGTCTGGGGAGCGCTCGCCTTTTCGCCTGCCGACGGCAGGCATGGATTTTTCTGGGGTGGGGCCGGCGAGGCCGAGGCCGTAACCGCGGCGATGACCCATTGCCGTCGCGCCGGCGGTGCTCACTGCGCCATTGTCGCGATCGTCAGGAACGTGCGGCGAGCCCTGGCAACAGGGAGCGAGGCGCGGCAGACGCGTGCCTGCGCTGCGTTGCTGGTCGCGGGCTCGCCCGGCGGCGGCCCCCGCTGGGCCGCCGCGTCCGGTCCGACGCGCGATGCGGCTGAAAGAGACGCCGGAGCGCGGTGTTCGGCCAAGGCCCACTGCCGGGTGCTCGAATGGATCTGCACATGACGTTCCCCGCCAATCGCATATGAGAGATGGTTCAGATGATGCCGAGGCTGTTTCGGAAAGACCGGCGGGATGAGGTCGACCATGCCATCGCGCCGAGGCCGGCCCCCGGCGGAGGCGGGGCGCCGCGTCGCGGCGACCGGCCGGGGCCGCACCGCGAGCGGCGATGGCGCGAACGCGGCACGGGGATCGGCGTCGGTCTGGCGATGTTCGTGGCCGGCGCGGTCTTTGCGACCGTCGTCGGGCTCGACAACCCGATCAGCTTCGCACAGTCGCCGCGGCCGCGACCTGCCGATCCGCGCGCAGCCCCTGCGCAGCCGACGCCTGTCCCCGCGCCCGCGCCCGCGCCGCAGCCTGCGCCGGCAGCGTCGGCCGCGAGCCAGCAGTCCGAGCCGCCCTTCGTGGCGCATATGCGCCAGGCCGGCATCAAGACCTGCGGCACGGTCTACCCCGCGCTCGGCCAGCTGCTGACCGAGGGCAGCCAGTTCATGGTCCAGTCGAGCTGGAACAGGGCGGCACCCGACGCTCACTCGGTCCTGGCGCTGGTCGGCATGACCTATGGCACGGCGCCGGCCGCAGGGGTGGTCTTCGCCTCGCCCAGCGGCAATCGCTGCGACGGCAATCTGGTGCGGGTCGTGCCCTTCGCGGAAGACTGCAATGCCGCGACGCGCCGGCTGCCGCAGGGCAGCAGCCCGGCCGCCAATCTCGCTGGCGTCGCCGTCTACAACCTTCCGGCCGCGGGCGGGCAGGCCATGCTGCTGGCGGCAGGCACGGGCTGCGTCGCCCTGTCGATCCTGCGTGTCGAACGGACGGTGGACTAACGGTGGGGCAACCGCCTCGCCCGAGGGCTCGCTTTGCTGCGCCCGGCTTGTCATTCTGGCCGTTGGCCGCTCTTGATTCCACGATCTCAGAATCATAATCTCCGATCCTGGAATTGGTCAGGATCATTGTCCGTTCCTGACGCCGTGCGGCCAGCCTGCCGCCGTGCGGCCTGAGACAGGAGCGATATGATGGCGCCATCCGACCCCTCGCGGCCTTCGCTGCAGCCGCGCACCCTGGCCGCCCAGGCGCTCGGCTGGGAGGAGCACGAAACCCATGCCGTGGTGACGCCGATCCATGTCGCCACCACCTTCATCCGCGATCCCGACAATCAGTATCGCAACGGCTTCGTCTACGGCCGGCCCGACAACCAGACGGTGCGCCAGTGCGAAGCGCTGCTGACCGCGCTCGAGGGCGGAGCCGAAAGCCTGCTGCTCGGCTCCGGCATGTCGGCGGCGACCGCCGTCGTCATGGCCCTGCCGGCCGGCGCCCATATCATCGCGCCGACGGTGATGTACTGGGCGCTGCGCAACTGGCTGATGAACGATGCGGCGACCTACGGCTATCGGACGAGCTTCGTCGACACGGCCGATCTCGCCGCGGTCAAGGCGGCGATCGAGCCGGGCAAGACCAAGCTCGTCTGGCTGGAGACGCCGTCCAATCCGCTCTGGACCGTTTCCGACATTGCCGCGATCTCGGAGGCGGCCCATGCCGCGGGGGCGGTGGTGGCGGTCGATTCGACGGTTGCGACCCCGGTCTTCACCCGGCCGCTGGCGCTCGGCGCCGACATCGTCATGCATGCGGCGACCAAATATCTGAACGGCCATTCCGACGTCGTCGCCGGCGCGCTGGTGACGCGGGAAAAGAATGACCTCTGGGCCAGGATTCGCCGCGTCCGGTCCATGCACGGCCAGATCCTCGGGCCGTTCGAGGCGTTCCTGCTGATGCGCGGCATGCGCACCCTGCATGTGCGTGTCGAGGCGCAGGCCCGGGCCGCCCTGAAGCTCGCCGAGCGGCTGACGGGCCATCCGGACGTGGCCGAGGTGCTCTATCCGGGGCTCGCGTCGCATCCGCAGCACGCGCTTGCCGCGCGCCAGATGACGGGGGGCTTCTCCGGCATGCTGTCGATCAGGGTCCGGGCCGGCGAGGCCGCGGCGGTCTCGGCCGCTGCACGCGTCGCCCTGTGGAAGCGTGCAACTTCGCTCGGTGGCGTCGAAAGCCTCATCGAGCACCGTGCCTCGATCGAGGGAGCCGGCTCGCCGTGCCCGACAGACCTGCTGCGCCTGTCCGTCGGTCTCGAAGACGCGGACGACCTCTTCGACGATCTCGACCGGGCACTGCGCGGCGCCAACAGCTGAGCCCAGGCCTCTTGAGCTGATGGCGGCGGGCCGCCTAGATTTGACGGCCGAGGAGCTGCCATGACAGGCCATAGCATCACGCGACGCGTCGCGGCACGCCTTATCGCGGCGCCGTTCGTCCTCGCGGCCGGTCGCGCCCGCGCCGAGCCGCTCAATCTCGATCTCGTCAACGAATATCCGGCCACTTCGCTGCCGGGCGAGGCCGACAGCTTCTTCGCGGCGATGGTCGCCAGGGAACTCGCCGGCAAGCTCAACGTGCGGCCGATCTCCGACGCCCGGTCGGGCCTGAATGCGCGTCAGCAGTTCTCGGCGGTGTCGCTCGGCACCTTCGCCATGGCCAATACGCTCGGCGGCGCGCTCTCCCAGTTCCGCCCGGCCCTGGCGCTGGCCGCGCTGCCGTTCCAGACGCCGACCGTGGCGGCCGCGCGGCGCCTGTTCGACCTCGCCGCACCCCGCTACGCCGAGATTTTTGGCCAGCTCAACCACCGGCTGCTTTTCGTTTCGCCCTGGCCGGCCTCGGGGCTCTGGACGGCAAGGCCAGTCGCCGGACCGCGGGATCTCGAGCAGCTCCGCGTGCGCACCTACGACGCGACCGGTACGGCCGTGTTCGGCCGGCTTTCGGCCCATGCCGAGGTCGTGTCCTTCGCCGACCTGGAGCCGCGCCTGACGGACGGTTCGATCGATGCCGTGCTGTCCTCGGGCGATGGCGGGGCCGGACGGCAGCTCTGGCGGCGGCTGCCCCATTTCGCCGCGATCAACTATGCCGTCCCGCTCAGCTTCGGCACCATCAATCTCGATCTCTGGAACGGGTTCGACACGGAGACCCGCGCGCGCCTCGAGGCGATCGGCCAGGCCACGACCGAGCGCCAATGGGCCGCCATGACGGGGCGGGTTGAGCAGAACTACGGGACCATGCGCCAGAACGGCATGACCATCGTCGATCCCGTGCCAGCTCCGCTTGTCGGCGCCCTGCAGGCCGCGGCCATGCCGGCGGTCCAGGCTTGGATGGAAACGGCGGGCGCCGAGGATCGCATCATCCTGACGCGCTACAAGGAACTGGCGCCGGCCCGGTAGCCCGCCGCGCGGCGGCTACCAGCTGCAGCCACTGGCGAGGTCGCAGCCGATGTCGAGCGTACCGCAGCCGACATCGAAGCTCGCGCAGTCGACATTGGCACCGTTGCACCAGTCGGTGGCGGCCGAGCGCTTGGCCTTGTCCCGGCGTTTGCCCTGCGGCCCGCCGGCGGCGTCACCATCCGCCTCGGAGCTTGCCATGGCCATGAGCGTCGCATGGGCACGGCGGCAGCGGGCAAACTGGCGCGGCAAGGCTCTGGCGAGCGTCAGCACGCCATGGCCGAGAACGGTCTGGCGGGCATATTCCGAACAGGACCGGCCGCCGGTCAACTTGCGATAGGCGCAGCAGAAGCCCTTATGCGGCGAAATCCAGCGCTGATAGACGATGATCGAGCCGGCTGCGGCGTAACGCACCATGGATGAACCCCCGACAATCCGTTTCGATCATCGGGAGCTTCGATTGCTGATCCGTTGCGCGCGCCGGTCGGCTCAGTTTCCGCCGTCGAGCAGGCGCCGGGCAATGACCTGCGCCTGGATCTCCGCCGCGCCCTCGAAAATGTTGAGGATGCGCGCATCGCACAGGACGCGGCTCACCGGATATTCCAGGGCGAAGCCGTTGCCGCCATGGATCTGCAGGGCATTGTCGGCGGCGGCCCAGGCGACGCGGGCGCCGAGCAGCTTGGCCATGCCGGCCTCCAGGTCGCAGCGCCGGTCGTGATCCTTCTGGCGGGCGGCGAAATAGGTGAGCTGGCGCGCGATCATGATCTCCACCGCCATCATCGCGATCTTGTCGGAGACGCGCGGGAAGGAAATCAGGGGCTTGCCGAACTGGATCCGCTCCTGGGCATAGCGCAGGCCGAGATCCATGGCAGCCTGGGCGACGCCGACCGCGCGCGCAGCGGTCTGGATGCGGGCCGCCTCGAAGGTCTGCATCAGCTGCTTGAAGCCCTGGCCCTCGACGCCGCCGAGCAGGTTCTCGGCCTTCACCTCGAAGCCGTCGAAGCCGATCTCGTATTCCTTCATGCCGCGATAGCCGAGCACCTCGATCTCGCCACCACTCATGCCCGGCGCCGGGAACGGATCCTCGTCGGTGCCGCGCGGCTTCTCGGCAATGAACATGGACAGGCCCTTGTAGCCGGGCTCGTCCGGATTGGTGCGTGCGAGCAGGGTCATCACGTCGGCGCGCACAGGATGGGTGATCCAGGTCTTGTTGCCGTAGACCTTGTAGACGTCGCCGTCGCGCTGGGCGCGGGTCTTCAGGGAGGCGAGATCCGAGCCGGTATTGGGCTCGGTGAAGACGGCGGTCGGCAGCACTTCGCCGGAGGCGATCTTCGGCAGCCACTTGTCCTTCTGCGCGTCGGTGCCGCCGGCCAGGATCAGCTCGCAGGCGATCTCCGAGCGGGTGCCGAGCGAACCGACGCCGATATAGCCGCGCGACAGCTCCTCGGAGACGACGCACATGGATTCCTTGCCGAGGCCCATGCCGCCATAGCTCTCCGGCAGGGTCAGGCCGAACACGCCGAGCTCGGACAGCTTGGCGATGACGTCGAGCGGGATATAGGCATTCTGCAGGTGCCATTCGTGGGCATGCGGGATCACCTCGGCGAGGGCGAACTTGCGCATCTCGTCGCGGATCGCCTCCAGCGTCGGATCGAGCGCCGGCTCGCCGAAATGGCCCGACGTCTCGCGCGCCTCGACGAGGGCGGCGAGCCGCGCCCGGTTGGCGCTGGTATTGCCCTCGGCGATCAGTGTGTCGACGGCACCGGCAAAGCGGCGGGCAATATCGGCCGGGCTGAGGCCGAGGTCGGTCGGACGCACGGTCTCGCCCTGACTCATGGCGATGCCACCGGCGATCTGGGCGAGATATTCGCCAAGGCCGATGCGCACGATCAGATCCTCGATCTCGCCGAACTTGCCTTCCGCCGACAAGCGCTCGGCATAGGAGCCGAGCTGGCGCACGCTTTCGACATAGGTCGCAAGCCAGGCGAGGCCATGGGTCGCGCGCTGCTCGCGCTCCAGTGCGGCATTGGAGATCCGCCCGTTCTCTGTGACCAGGGCGCGGACCTTCGCCGTCGCCTCGGCGAGGATCGCTTCTGCGGCCGCGACGGCACTCTGCGCGAGATCGATGAGGTTGGCCGTTCGGGCCTCGGCGGCGGGAGCGGTGCTCATGGCGTTTCCCTTCGAGCGTGAGCGCTTGCCTGAGCGCTTCCTGGCTATGCTGCGACGCAAAATAACGCAGCGAGCCGACGAAGCAATCCGCCAAAAGACGCGTGTTCTGGCCGCCTGGCCGCGCGCGATCAGGCGCGGCGGACCGCGAGCCAGACACCGAGCGCCGTTACCGCCATGCCGACGAGCTGGACGGGGGCCAGCCACTCGCCAAAAACGACATAGGACATCAGCGCCGAGACCGGCGGCACGAGATAGATATAGGCAGCCGCGCGCGAGACCTCACCGCGGCCGATCAGATAGAGGAAGAGGCCGACCCCACCGACCGAGAGGGCCAGCACCGACCAGGCCATGGTCAGGACCAGCGTCTGGTTCCATTGTGCGTCCGGCGCGCCGAACAGGAAGACCAGCGGCAGCGTGCTCAGGGCGGCGCCGACATATTGCAGGGCCGTGGTGGTCCTCAGGTCGCCGCCCGCAATGAAGCGCTTCTGATAGAACGAACCGAGCGTCACGGCCAGCATGGCGAGGACGTTGACGCCGAGCGGCACCAGCACGGTCGCGAGATGCGCCGGGTCGATGCCGAGCAGCTTCGGCGCCAGCACCAGGACGATGCCGGCAAAGCCGAGCGCGATGCCGAGGCCCTGGCGCGGCGCGATGCGCTCGCCGAGGAAAAGCGGCGCGAGCAGGGCGGTGAAGACGGGCTGCAGGCCCGCCATGATGCCGGAAATGCCCGTCGGCACGCCATTGCGCACGGCCCACCAGACGCCGCAGAGGTAGAATGTGTGCAGGAAGATGCCGGAGGCCAGGGCATGCCCGAGAGCGCGAGGGCTCCTCGGCCAGACCGCGCGCGTCGCGACGGCGATCGCCGCGATCACGGCTGCCGCCAGCAGGAAACGCAGGAACAGGAACCAGAGCGGATCGGCGTAACGCGCGGCAAAACCGGCGACGACCCATCCGGTCGACCAGATCAGCACGAAGATGACGGGAACGGCCTGAACGAAGGAGGGCATCGCGGCTTCCGGCGGGGAGCGCGAACCTAGAGAGGCCCGCAGCGACATTCAACCGCACCGGCGCACGGGAGCCTCGCGCAGCGTAATATGCCGGCGAACTACATGAAATCGCTGGGAATTCAAATGTGGCAAGGCGCCAGTAGGGCGGTTCCTTAACGATTCATCGTCATGGTGCGCGCCGCTGAAGACTTTGGGGGATTCTCGTCAATGCCGATTCGCTTGCCTGCCCTCTCGATACGCTTGCGTATCGCGCTGCTGGCGCTTGTCCCGATCGCGGGTGTGATCGCGGCCGGTGTCGCCTCATGGTACGGCCAGCGTTCGGCCGCGCGCGCCTTCGAAGCCTATGACGGTTTCGCAAGCCTCGCGCAGGATGCCCACAAGGTGCGCGCCAGCGTGCGCGACTTGCGCTTCCATGCCATCGACTATTCCGAGCGCTACCAGCTCGAAGCGCCGATGCAGTTCAACACGGCGCGCGCCGACGCGATCATGGCGCTGAGGGCGGCCCGCGGCAAACCCGAGGCGGCGGGGCTGGCAGCGGAGATCGACCAGTCGCTGGCCCAGCTCGCCAGCGCGGCGCAGGCCTTCGAACTGATGAAGGCGACGATCGAGACCCTCGGCCTCGACGAGCGGTCGGGTCTCAACGGCCGGATGACCGAATCGGTGCAGCAGCTGGAAGTGCTGGCGCGCCGCGTCGCGCAGAATTTCGACGACGGCGCCGGCATTCTCGAGCAGGTGCTGCAGATGCGCCGGCACGAAAAGGATTTCATGCTGCGCGGCGCCCAGGAGGATCTGGAGAGCTTCCGCCAGGCGCGCGCCAAATTCGTCAACGAGGTCAGCCGCTCGGTCATCGCTCCGGCAATGAAGGCCGATCTCATGAAGGCGGGCGAGACCTACTGGCCGGCCTTCGACGCCTTCGTCAACGGCACGCGCACGGTCGAGACCACCGTCTGGGAGCTGGAGCAGCTGCTGACCAGCCTCGACCAGACCACCGACAAGCTGGTCGCCGCGGCCGATGCCGGCAAGACGCAGGCGAGCGATGCCCGGCTCGAGGCGCAGAAAGCGACCAGCGTGATGGTGTTCGGCATTATCGGCGTGGTCATCCTGCTCTGCTGCGTCGTCGGCCTGGCGCTCGGCCGGTCGATCACCCGCCAGATCGGCGGCATCACCGGCGCCATGCGCAAGCTCGCCGGCGGCGACACGGCGATCGACGTGCCGGCGACGGAGGCCAAGGACGAGCTCGGCGAAATGGCCCGCGCGGTTCTCGTGTTCCGCGACAATGCCATCGAGCGCGAGCGGCTGGCCGCCGAGCAGATCGCCGAGGTCGAGGCCCGCAACCGCCGCTCGACCGCGGTCGACCAGCTCATCCGCGGCTTCGAAGAAGCCGCCGAGCGCTCTCTCGGCGCGCTGCGCGGCGCGTCCGGCGAGCTCGACGGTGCCTCCGACAATCTGGAAACCGCCTCGGGCGCCGTGACCAGCGAGACCCAGGCGGCGACCGGCGCCATGGAACAGGCTTCCGGCTCGGTCGCATCGGCCGCGGCCGCGGCGGAGGAGTTGTCCGCCTCGATCGCGGAGATCGCGACCCAGGCCGCGAAATCCAACGAGGTGGCCGGCGTCGCCGTGACCGAAGCCGAACGCACCGCCCTCACCATGGAGCAGCTCGCCCAGGCGGCGACCCGCATCGGCGAGGTGGTCAACCTGATCCAGGCGATCGCCGGCCAGACCAACCTTCTGGCGCTCAATGCCACGATCGAAGCGGCGCGCGCGGGCGAGGCTGGCCGCGGCTTCGCCGTTGTCGCCTCCGAGGTGAAGAACCTGGCGGCCCAGACGGCCAAGGCGACGGAGGAGATCGCGGCCCAGATCGGCGCGATCCAGAACGCTTCGGGCGATGCGGTGACCGCCATCGACAAGGTCAGCACCGTCATCGGCGAGATGCGGGCGATCGCCGCTTCCGTCGCCGCTGCGGTCGAGGAGCAGAACGCCGCGGTGTCGACGATCGCCAGCGCCGTCAACCGGGCCTCCGACGAGGCGCGCGGCAGCACCGAGGCCATGGTGCGTGTCGGCGGCACTGCCCAGTCGGCGCGCGCCACCGCCGAGGACGTCCGGTCGCTGTCCGGCCGGCTCAGCGAGGAAGCGCAGGCGCTCAACCACGAGATCCAGGCCTTCCTCGAAGGTGTGCGCGCGGCCTGACGCCGCCCGGGATCCGCATCAAAAAGAAAGCGCGGCGAGATCATCTCGCCGCGCTTTCGTTTGTCTGTCGTCCCCGGCGGGCGGAACGGCGCCCGAGCCATCCGGCGCCGGCCGTGCCGGACCCCGGCGGCAACCGGGCCGTGAGGCCTCGCTGTCCCGGGCCATCAGGCTTTGGCGGCAACTAGGCCTTCAGGCCTCGCTGTCCCGGGCTATCAGGCTTTGGCGGCAACTAGGCCGTCAGGCCTCGCTGTCCCGGGCCATCAGGCTTTGGCGGCAACTAGGCCGTCAGGCCTCGCTGTCCCGGGCTATCAGGCTTTGGCGGCAACCACCATGATCTCCACCGTGTACTGGGGAGCGGCGAGCTTTGCCTCGACGGTAGCGCGCGCCGGGGTATGGCCGGGAACGACCCAGCCGTCCCAGACGGCGTTCATCTCGTTGAAGGTCGACATGTCGCTCAGCCAGATATTGGCGGAGAGCAGGTTCTGCTTGGAGCTGCCGCATTCGGCCAGCAGGCCGTCGATGATCGACAGGATCTCGGTGGTCTGCTCCTTGACCGACTTGCCGGCCGCGGACTTGGCCACCTGGCCGGCGAGATAGATGGTGTTGCCATGGACGACCGCGCCGCTCATGCGGGGGCCGACCTGCTTGCGCTCGATGGACATGGATTGATCTCCGGAGGATAGCCTCGACTGGGCCGCCGCAATGCGGCCGCCCGTGTCGTAGCGCGCCCCGCCGGCCGGGCCAACCCTTATCGAACCCATGCCTCGGGACGAGGCCATGCGCTGGCGAGGCATCTTCGTCCGCGGCGAGGGGAGCGACGGCCCGTGCCTGTGACCTTCTAGCACTTGCCGAGTCGATGCCGAGGCCGGCAGGATTGGCGCCGCCAGGCCGGATGGGATCATGCTCGATACGTTTTTCCGCTTCATTGCCGACATGACCGGTGAACGGCATGAAAATTTCGGGGCCGGCGACCACCGCGTCGCCGCCGCGGCGCTGCTGGTGCATGTGATGACGGTCGACGGCGAGGTCGCGCCGGCGGAACTGGCGCGGCTCAAGGCGATCCTGTCGCGCGGTTTCGCGCTGGGCGCCCATGACACGGAACGGCTGATCGAGGCGGCGACCGACGCCGAGAACGAGGCGGTCGATCTGACCACCTTCACCGGCGTGCTGGTGCGCAAGCTCGACGAGGCCGAGCGGCGGCGCATCGTCGAGATGATGTGGAGCCTGGTGCTGGCGGACGGTTCCGCGCACGAATTCGAAGAGGCCGTGGTGGCGCGCGCCGCCGACCTTCTGGGCGTGGCCGATGCCGGCCAGCGTCCGGCCTCCTGACCAGGCTGGTCGGGCCTCTCAGCCGCCTTCGGCGCTGATCTCGGCCTTCAGGTCGAGCGTGCCGCGGACGCCGATATCGTCGTAGTGGGTCTTGAGGAAGGCTTCGGCCGCCTGCCGCCCGGCATCGCGCAGGCCAAGGAAGAAGTCGTAGTCGTTGTGGCTCTTGGAGCTCGCGGTCAGTCCCGTCACGGAATCGCTGAGCGCGATGCGGTGCATCTTCACCGCACGGTACTGGCCGGGCCGGCGGCCGCGCGGCAGCTTGCCTTCGCCGACCAGGCGCGAGACGAATTCGATCGCGCGCATTTCGGCCTGGAGCGAGGAGTTGAAGGTGATCTCGTTGATCCGGTTGGCGATGTCGCGTGCGGAGGTCGGCACCTCCATGCGGATCACCGGGTTGATCTGGACCAGCAGCACGTCCTCGGCCTCGGTCGCCCGGAACAGCGGAAAGATCGGCGGATTGCCGATATAGCCGCCGTCCCAGTAGGGCACGCCGTCGATTTCCACGGCCTTGAACATGGTCGGCAGGCAGGCCGAGGCCATCACCGCCTTGCAGCTCAGCCGCTCGCGGCTGAACAGGGCGAGCCGGCCGGTCGTGACATTGGTCGCGGCGACGAACACCTCGATCGCCTTGTAGGCGGTGAGGCGGTCGAAATCGACGAAGCGGTGGATCAGGTCTTCGAGCGGATTGAGGTCGAACGGATTGAGATCGTAGGGCGAGAACAGGTTCTGCATGGTCTCGAACCAGGCCTGCATGGGCGAGCCCTCGTAGGGCATCGCCGCCAGCAGGCGATCGACTACACGCCGCTGCGCCGGACCGAGGCCGCCATCGACCGAAACCGCCTTCCAGAAGGCGGCAAGACGCCTGCGCGCCGCCTCCGGCCCGCCCTCGGCGAGGCCGTCGGCCAGCATGACGGCGTTCATCGCCCCGGCCGAGGCCCCGGTCACACCGTCGATGGCAAGGCGGCCATCGGCGAGCAGGGCGTCCACCACCCCCCAGGTGAAGGCGCCGTGGGCGCCGCCGCCCTGCAGCGCCAGATTGATGCGCTTGGCCCCGGTCTTGCGGGTCATTCGGCGGTCCAGCCCCCGTCGATCAGCATGTTCGCGCCGGTCACCGAGGCGGCGGCATCGGAGGCGAGGTAGAGCGCGAGCGCGGCGACTTCGTCGGTGGTCACGAATTTCTTGGTCGGCTGCGCCTTCAGCAGGACCTCGCTGATGACCTGGTCCTTGGTCATGTTGCGCGCCTTCATCGTGTCGGGGATCTGCCGTTCGACGAGCGGCGTCCAGACATAGCCGGGCGAGATGCAATTGGCGGTGATGCCGGATGTTGCTAGCTCGAGAGCGATGGTCTTGGTGAAGCCGAGCAGGCCGTGCTTGGCCGCGACATAGGCCGATTTGAAGGGCGAGGCGACCGCCGAATGGGCGGAGGCGATGTTGATGATCCGGCCGAAGCCGTTCTTCTTCATGCCGGGCACGGCGGCGCGCGTCAGGTGGAAGCCCGAGACGAGATTGATGGCGATGATCGCGTCGAACTTCTCGATCGGGAAGTCCTCGACCGGCGAGACGTGCTGGATGCCGGCGCTGTGGACGAGAATGTCGATCTTGCCGAGGCTGGTCTCGGTGGCCTTGACGAGATTGGCGATCTCCTCGGGGCGGGTCATGTCGGCGGGCGTGAACAGGACCTTGCGGCCGCTCTCGGCGGCAAGGGCGGCCCGGGTCGCCTCGATCTCGGCGGGATCGCCGAGGCCGTTCAGCATGATGTCCGCGCCTTGCTGCGCAAAGGCCTTGGCAATCGCCAGGCCGATGCCGCTCGTCGATCCGGTGACCAGGGCGGTCTTTCCATTCAGGGCCATGATATCCATCTCCGGGGTAGGGGCGATCCGCGGCATGTTGGCATGGCCGCGTTTCGCTTGCACTGCAACATTGTCGTGAATTGCGGTCCAGTTTTGGACCGACACGCCATCGTGATAAGCAATGCAGGGCGCGCCGGGCCACGGTCCTGACCCGCCGAATCGAGGTCGACGTCATGTTGAAAGCGAGAGCTGCGGCTCACGATCACGCCTGCGAGCACGGCCACCCGCCGGCCGACGCACTGGCCTTCGCCGAAGCGCGCTGTGCCGAGCGGCGGCTCAAGCTGACGCCGATCCGGCGCGAGGTGCTGGAACATCTCGCCGCCTCCTCGGCGCCGGTCGGCGCCTATGACCTGATCGAGCGCATGCACGTGTCGAGCGGCCGCCGGCCGGCGCCGATCACCGTCTACCGGGCCCTCGACTTCCTGCTCGAGGCGGGCCTTGCCCATCGTATCGAAAGCCGCAACGCGTTCATCGCCTGCGGCCACCGCCACGACCGTTCGGATCTCGTCGTGTTCATGATCTGCGACGCCTGCGGCTGCGTCTCGGAGGCGCCGGCGACGAGCGTCCAGCGCGATCTCGACGCGATCGCGAGCAAGGCCGGCTTCCGGCCGGCCTCGCAGGTGGTCGAACTGTTCGGCCGCTGCGCCCACTGCGCGTGACCGCCTCGGTGGCTCAGGCCGCCTTCAAAGCCTCGACGAAGGCCTGAACCTCCTGCTGCAGCGTGCCGGCGTGATCGGCAAGGTCGGTTGCAAGCCCGGTCAGCTCGCTCGCCGAGCGGCCGGTCGTCTCGGCGGCCTGGCCGACGCCGGTGATCGTACCCGTGACGCCGGTCGCCGCCGTCGCGGCCCGCTGGCAGTTGCCGGCGATCTCGGTGGTGGCGGCACCCTGTTCCTCGATCGCGGCGGCAACCGCGGCGGTGATCGCCCTGATCGTGTCGATGGTCGTGCCGATCGCGGTGATCGACATGACCGCGCTTGCGGTCGCGCTCTGGATCTCGGTGATCTTGGTGGCGATCTCCTCGGTCGCCTTGGCGGTCTGGGCGGCGAGGTTCTTCACCTCGGCCGCGACGACGGCGAAGCCGCGGCCGGATTCGCCGGCGCGCGCCGCCTCGATCGTCGCATTGAGCGCGAGCAGATTGGTCTGGTCGGCGATCGCCTTGATCAGGTTGACGACGTCGCCGATCCGGTCGGCCGAACCGGCCAGCTCGCGGATCTGCTGTTCCGACCGCTGGGCTTCCGCGACCGCCGTATCCGCGCTCGCCGCCGACTTCATCACCTGCGCATTGATCTCGCGCACCGATGCGGCGAGCTCCTCGGTCGAGGCGGCGACCGTCTGCACGTTGAGCGAGGCCGTCTCGGCGGCGCCAGCCACCTCGCCGGCCTGCCGCGAGGTTTCCTCCGCCGTCGCCGAGAGATCGTTGGCGGAGGCGGCGACACGGCCGGAGGAGGCGGTGAAGCCGGTGGCGAGATCGCTCATCCGGTCGACGAAGGCCTCCGCCGCCGCGTTGCGGCGGGCGAGCCGCTCGGCCTCGACGGCCTGGCGCTGCTGCTCCTCGGCGCGCGCCGCCTCGGCCTCGCGCATGGTGTCGCGGAATACCGCCATGGCGCCGGCCATGGCGCCGACCTCGTCGCGCCGGCCCTCGCCCGGAATGGCAATGTCGAGCTTGCCGGCGGAAAGCGCCTGCATGGCGGCGGTCATGCCGCCGATCGGCCGGACGATCATGCGGGCGAGCATGAGCGCGATGGCAAGGCCTGCCGCGAACGACAGCAGGGCGGCCAGCGTCAGCAGGGTGGACAGGGAATTGGCAAGGCCGGCCGCCTGGCGGCTTTCATCGGTCAGCAGGGCGACCTGGGCGTCGATCAGGCCGCCATGACGCAGCCCGTCGGCGCCGGCGGGGCCCTCCAGCACATCCAGGATGCGGTTGGTGAGCGGCGCCACCTGGTTGCGCATCATGGCGAGCGGAGCGTTCCAGCCGGAGCCGCTGCGCAGCGCGATCGCCGCCGCCGAGCCCTTGCGCACGGCCAGGAAGCCGAAGCGGATCAGGTTGAGCGCCCGGGTCTGTTCTTCGGAGAGGGCGCTCGCGAGCCCGCCAATGTCGCGGATCCGCTCGCCGGCACTGGTCCAGGCCCGCTCGAAGGCGGCCTTGTCCTGGTCCTGGCCGAGATGGATGTAGCTGCGCAGATGCCGGCTCGCCGAGAGAATGTTGGCCTGAAGCGCGACGCCTGCCGTCAGGAGCTGCTCAGAGGCGACGGGATTGGCGATCTCCTTGGTGATGAGAACGCTGAGCGATTCCTCCAGCGGCTGCAGCCGCGGCACGACTTCGCGCTCATAGGCGGTGAGGGCGGGGTAGTGGTCGGGCGTGCCGATCAGGGTCATGACGCGCTGCTGCGCCGCCTGCATCTCCTCGAACAGGGGAAAGGCCTCGCGCCAGCGTTCGCGGTGGCTCGGATCGGCAAAGCCGCCGGAGAGGCGCTCCATGTCGTCGCGCGCCTTGATGAGATCGCGCCAGAGCTGCTCCCATTGCCGGAGAGGACCTTCGCCCGGCTCGATCAGGTGATCGCGGACGACGAGGCGGGTCCGGTTCAGCTCGTCGACGATACGGGTGCCGAGGATGGCCGCCGGCGCGCGCGCTGTGGCGACGCGATCCATGCTGTCGGAAATGCCCCGCGCCCGCCAGACCGAGACGGCGGCGCTCGCCGCCGAGATCGCGATGAGGGCCGCAAAACCGGCGATCAACTTGTTGCGAAGGCTGAAGGCGAGCATTCCAGTTCCCATCTGCTTTTTTGTTGCGGCGGCAGGGGAGCAAGTCTTGGTGAAGTTTCGATTAAGTCGGAGATGTCGCGCGCCGTTACCGTGGGGAATTTTGCCGATGACTTTGGGGGAGTGGTGTCATGGTGCCGCCGGAGCCGGCATGGTCCCGTGGAGGCCGGCCATCCGGGCTCTGGCTTGTCGGCGCGGGGAGGGTTATGTGCTGCGGGTGCGAAGCGGAGACGAGAGCGATGACTGAGGGCTTTGGGGTGAAACCCCGCCAGCGGACGGTCGGCGTGAAGGTCGGTCAGGTTCAGGTCGGCGGCGGCGCGCCGATCGTCGTCCAGTCGATGACCAATACCGACACGGCAGACATCCAGGCGACCGTCGCCCAGGTGGCGGCCCTGGCGCGCGCCGGTTCCGAGCTCGTCCGTATCACGGTCGACCGCGACGAGAGCGCGGCCGCGGTGCCGCATATCCGCGACCGGCTCGCCCGCATGCGGGTCGACGTGCCGCTGGTCGGCGACTTCCACTATATCGGCCACAAGCTGCTGGCCGATCATCCGGCCTGCGCCGAGGCGCTCGACAAGTACCGGATCAATCCGGGCAATGTCGGCTTCAAGGACAAGAAGGACAGGCAGTTCGCCATGATCGTCGAAAGGGCGATCGAGCACGGCAAGGCCGTGCGCATCGGCGCCAACTGGGGATCGCTCGACCAGGAGCTCCTGACCCATCTGATGGACGAGAATGCCAGGCAGCCGGAGCCGCTCGATGCGCGGGCGGTGATGCACGAGGCGATGGTGCAGTCCTGCGTGCTCTCGGCGATCCGGGCCGAGGAGATCGGCCTGGCCCGCGACCGCATCATCCTGTCCGCCAAGGTTTCGGCGGTGCAGGACCTGATCGCGGTCTATCGCATGCTGGCGGCGCGTTCGGACTATGCGCTGCATCTCGGCCTGACCGAAGCCGGCATGGGCTCGAAGGGCATCGTCGCCTCCGCCGCCGCGCTCGGCGTCGTTCTGCAGGACGGCATCGGTGACACGATCCGCGTCTCGCTGACGCCCGAGCCGAATGGCGACCGCACCCTGGAGGTGAAGGTCGCCCAGGAAATTCTGCAGACCATGGGCATCAGGACCTTCGTGCCCCTGGTCGCCGCCTGTCCCGGCTGCGGCCGGACCACCTCGACCCTGTTCCAGGAGCTCGCCCAGGACATTCAGGGCTTCATCCACGCGTCGATGCCGGAATGGAAGACCCGCTATCCCGGCGTCGAGGCGCTGAACGTCGCGGTCATGGGCTGCATCGTCAACGGACCGGGCGAATCCAAACATGCCGATATCGGCATTTCCCTGCCCGGAACCGGGGAAAACCCGGCGGCGCCGGTCTTCGTCGACGGCGTGAAGGTGGCGACGCTGCGCGGCCCGACGGTCGCCGCCGACTTCAAGGCCATGGTGATCGACTATATCGACAAGCGCTACGGTGTGACCCGGCCGCAGGCAGCGGAATAACGCCGATGCCGGCAGCGGTCGTCACCGGCGTCTCCACCGGCATCGGCGAGGCGATCGCCACGGATCTCGTCCGCCGCGGCTGGCAGGTCTTCGGCACGGTGCGGCGGGAGGCCGACGCGGCGCGGCTGGCGGATCTGCTCGGCGCCGGCTTCGTCGCGCTCGAAGCCGACGTCACCGATCCCGAGGCGCTGCGCGCCGCCGCCGGCAAGGTGGCCTCGGCCCTGGGCGACGCGCCGCTCGCCGGGCTCGTCTGCAATGCCGGCATCTCGCTGCCGGGGCCGCTGCTGTACCAGCCGCTCGACGAGATCGACCGGCAATGGCAGGTCAACGTGCTGGGCCTCGTCGCCACGATCCAGGCCTTTGCCGGCCTCGCCGGCGCGCGCGAGGGTTTCACCGGCACGCCGGGCCGGATCGTGACCATGTCGTCGGTGTCCGGCAAGCTCGTCTGGCCCTTCGTCGGCGGCTACGCCGCGTCGAAACACGCCGTCGAGGCGGTGAGCCATGCGTTGCGGCGCGAGCTCATGCCTTTCGGCGTCGACCTCGTCATCATCGGGCCGGGCCCGGTGGCGACGCCGATCTGGCAGAAGTCATCCGCCGCCATCGACCGCTCGCGCTATCGGGCGACGATCTACGGTCCGGTCATCGATCGTTTCGAGAATGCGGTGCTGTCGCGCGCGGGCAAGGGGCTGCCGGCGGCCGTCATCGCCGAGGCGGTGCATCACGCGCTGACGACGGCCCGGCCGAGGACACGCTATGCGCTGAGCCCGGCGCGGCTGACGAGCTGGACCCTGCCGAGCCTCCTGCCGGACCGCCTGCTCGACCGGCTCGCCGCCAAGGCCCTCGGCCTCGTCAGGCGCCGCTGACGGCGCCCGACCCGGCTGGCGCGGCCGTCAGCGGAACAGCAGCGACGACAGCTTGCGGCGGCCGGCGAGGGTCGCCTCGTCCATCGGCCCCCAGGCCTCGAAGAACTGGACGAGCTGCTTGCGGGCGCCGTCGTCGTTCCAGGCGCGGTCGCGCTTGAAGATCTCGAGGAGATGGTCGGTCGCCTCCTCGCGCTTGCCGGCGCCGTTGAGCGCGACCGCGAGGTCGAACCTGGCCTGGTGGTCGGCCGGGTTGGCGGCCACCTTGGCTTCCAGCTCCTGCACCGGGCCGAGATCGGCGGCCTGCTCGGCAACCTCGAGGGCCGCCCTGGCCGCGGCGATCGCCTTGTCGTTCAGCTTGTCGGCCGGCACGGCTTCGAGCACGGCCTTCGCCTGGGCGAGGTCGCCGGCGGCCACCGCCGCGCGGGCAAGCCCGCCGAGCGCGCCGAGATGGTTGGGCTCGGCACCCAGCACCTGGGCGTAGATTTCCGCCGCTGCCTCCAGATTGCCTTCGGCGAGCATGGCATCGCCCTCGGCGACGACGACGGCGAGATCGGCCCCGGCCTTGGCGCCGACCAGCTTCTCGATGAAGGCGTTGACCTGGCTCTCCGGCAGGGCGCCCATGAAGCCGTCGATGGGCTGGCCCTTGTCGAAGGCGATCACGGCCGGGATCGACTGGATGCCGAGCTGGCCGGCCACCTGCGGGTGGTCGTCGATGTTCATCTTGACCAGCTTCACCTTGCCCTTGAAGGCGGTGACCACCTTTTCGATGATCGGGGTGAGCTGCTTGCACGGCCCGCACCAGGGCGCCCAGAAGTCGACCAGGACCGGCTGGGACTTGGACTCCTCCAGCACGTCCTTGACGAAATCCTTGGTGGTCGTGTCCCTGATCAGCCCTTCCGCGGGCGCCGCAGCCGCGGCCGCCGGGACCGGCGCCGCCTGCATGGCTGCCCCGCCATAGCCGCCGCCGAACGAGCCGCCGAAGGACCCACCAAACTTCGCGCCGCCATTGCCGCTCATCGCATGCTCCTCGCAGGACCCGCGAGGTCCCGTCCCTGATCGGATTGTTCGAGGCATAGATGGACGCTCGGGCTCAAAATGCAACGTGAAATCGCGCGCGGGCGAGCGACCCTCCGTCGCGCGGCCATCGGCCGACCGGCCGAAGGCGCATCGCTTGACAGACCCCGGGTGCCGGCTAGCGTCTTTGCCGAAGCGCACGGAAAAAGCATGACGGGTGGGCCGTTCCGCCCCGAGGAGGAAATCTTGACGACAGGTGGACCGCTCGCTGGCGTGACGGTGATCGAACTGGCCGGGCTCGGGCCCGGGCCGTTCTGCGGCATGATGCTCGCCGATCTCGGGGCCGAGGTGATCCGCGTCGACCGGGCCGGGGCCCCGTCCTGGTCGGCCGACGGCTCGCTCGGCCGCGGCCGCAAGTCGATCGCCGTCGACCTGAAGAAGCCGGGCGCGGCCGATCTCATCCTCAGGCTCGTCGCCAAGGCCGATGCCCTGATCGAAGGGTTCCGGCCCGGAGTGACCGAGCGCCTCGGTCTCGGGCCCGAGGACTGCCTCAAGGTCAATCCGCGCCTCGTCTACGGCCGGATGACCGGCTGGGGCCAGGACGGGCCGCTTGCCGCGGCGCCCGGCCACGATCTCAACTACCTCGCCCTGTCGGGCATGCTCTGGCCGATCGGCCCGGCCGACCGGCCGCCGGCCATCCCGCTGAACCTGATCGGCGATTTCGGCGGTGGCGGCATGATGCTGGCGCTTGGCCTCACGGCGGGCATCATCAGCGCGCGCACCACCGGCAAGGGGCAGGTGGTGGACAGCGCGATGGTGGACGGCGCGGCGGTGTTGGGCACGCTGATCTTCGGCATGATCGCCAACAAGCGCTGGACGGTGGCGCGCGAGGCCAACATGCTCGACGGCGGCGCGCCGTTCTACGGGGTCTATGAGACTGCCGACGGCGGCTATGTCTCGATCGGCTCGCTCGAGCCGCAGTTCTACGCGGCGCTGATCCGCCTGCTCGAGCTCAAGGACCCGCGTTTCGCCGAGCAATGGGACAAGGCGATGTGGCCGGATCTCAGGGCGACGCTGACCGCCACCTTCAAGTCGCGGACCCGTGCGGCCTGGTGCGATCTCCTCGAGGGCAGCGACGTCTGCTTCGCGCCGGTGCTGAGCCCGGCTGAGGCGGCGGTGCATCCGCACAATGTGGCGCGAGGCACCTTTTCGACCGCCGACGGGGCGCCGATGCCGAATCCGGCGCCGCGCTTTTCCGGGACGCCGGCGCGCGCCGGCGCCGCTGCGGAAGAGCCGGGCGCCGAAACGGGAGCGGTGCTCGCAGCCGCCGGCCTGAGCCGGCAGGAGATCGAGGCCGCGCACGCCTCCGGGCTTGTCGCCGGCCGGATCTGACCGGTGCGCGGCGGGCCGGCGCGGCCATTTCCGTCACGCCCTTGTGCCGAGGACCAAGCATGACCGATACCTTTGCCGATCTCATTGCCCGCGCCCGCCCGCTGATCGCCTCCGCGCCGGTCTCCGACGCGCTCGACGAGCACGGCTTCCGTCGGCAGATCCTGCCGCCGTCGATCCGCCCGGTCGACGAGCGGACGGTGCTGTTCGGGCCGGTGCGCACCGGCTCCTACCGGCCGGTCTGGGAGCACATTCCCAATATCTACGACCTCGAAATCGCCCTGGTCGACGACCTGAAGCCGGGCGAGGTCTGCGTCATGGCCTGCGCCGGCAATCTGAACATCGGTCCCTGGGGCGAACTCCTGTCGACGCGGGCGCGCCATCTCGACGCGGCCGGCTTCCTGACCGACGGATCGGTGCGCGACGTCGCGGCGATCCGTGCCATGGGCTTTCCGGTCTTCGCCGGCGCGCTGTCGCCGGCCGATACACAGCACCGCGGCATGATGGCGGCCAAGGACGTGCCGGTCCGTATCGGCGAGACCGATATCGCACCGGGCGACGTGATTGTCGGCGACGTCGACGGCGTTGTCGTCGTGCCGCGCGCGGCGGCACTGCAGGTCCTGGCCACGGCGCTCGACAAGATTACCGGCGAACGGCGCATGCGCGCCGATATCGAGGCCGGCATGACGCTCGCCGACGCGTTCAAGAAGCACGGGCTGCTGTAAGCAGCTGCCGGCGGGTCTGGCCGTCCGACACCTGCCGGGCGAAACCGGCCATCGGCTCCGGCGGGGCGATCGGCGCCGTGGCGGCCGGGACGTCGCCCCATTGCAGCTTCTTGTACTTGAAGCCGCGCAGGAGGGTCGGCTTGACCACGGCGAAATAGGGCGAAATGTCGAAGTCGCGCGGCGCATAGAGCGAATGGTGGCGGATGTGCAGGATCTCGCGGCGGGCCGCCCGGCCGCGCACCCGCTGCTCGCCGTCATGGGCGAGCCGCTCCACCTTCGGCAGGATCGGATAGCGCACGGCCTCGAAGGCCTGGGCGATCAGCGTCGAGCAGATCGCACGGGTCGGATCGCCCGAGCCGAAGGCGAGCAGGCGGCGGCGCCAGCGGACGGGGACGGGCAGCGGCACCAGGAAGCGCAGCATGTCCAGGATGTTCTTCAGGTCGTAGTCGAGCCCGATGCGCTCGATCATGAAGCGTGTCACGCGCGCCTGGTCCTCGCCGGTCAACCCGACCGGCCGGCAGATCCGCGTGTGGAAGTCCCGATATTTCGACAGCGGCGCGGAAATCACGCCTTCGCCGAGATAGGCCTCGATCAGCACATGCGGTTCGCCGTCCGGCTCGCGGCGCCCGGCGATCGGGCCGACATACATGGCGGCGTGAGACCAGGTCGACTGGGTCAGGTACTTGATGACGGCCGAGATGCGGGTGTCGCCCTCGACGAGGAGGATGTCGGCCGGCCTGAGCGTGGCGCAGAGCGCGGCAGGGTCGCTCGGCGTCGTCGGCTCATAGCCGGGCGAGCGCTTGTCGAGAACATGCGCCAGGTGCCGGCCCAGCGTTTCGAGAAGCCTTTCTCCCATCTCGTCCCTCCCCGGGGACCCCTGTTCAGGAGGTCCAGTGTCTGTCGCCACGGGTTGCGATCAGGTTCACGACGGGGTGGAGCATGGCCAAGACGATGCCGCCGGGCCGTGCTAAGCGTCACAGACCGACGCGATTCGCGGAGCACAATGAACGAATTGTTGATGTCCCGGCGCAGCCTCCTCGTCGCTTCGGCCGCCCTGGCGGCAAGCCAGGCCCAGGCCCAGCCCCAGGGCGAGCGGCCGCCGGCCGAAGTCGACATCGTCATCATCGGCGCCGGCGCCGCCGGCCTTGCCGCCGCGCGCAAGGCGACCGCCGCCGGCCGCTCCGTGGTGGTTCTGGAGGCCAAGGACCGGGTCGGCGGCCGCTGCATTGCCGATACCGTCAATTTTGGCCTGCCCATGGATCTTGGCGCGCACTGGATCCACGCGCCGGCGGAAAACCCGGTGGTGCCGCTCGCCCGCGCCGCCGGCTTTGCGCTCTACGATGATCCCGACCGGCCGCGCCTGATGATCAAGGGCCGCGGCCCGCGCGAGAGCGAGCGGGAGAACTTCGCTTCGGCCCTGCGCCGGTCGCAGCGCGCGATCCTCGATGCCGGCGAGGCCGGCCGGGAAGTCGCCCTGTCGGAAGTCGTGCCGCACGATCTCGGCGACTGGCGGCAGACGGTGGAGTTTCTCAAGGGCGCCTGGGATGCCGGCAAGGAAATGGCGCAGATCTCCTGCGTGGATTTCTACAACGCGGTGGAAACCCGCGACATGTTCTGCCGCCAGAGCTATGGCGCGATCCTGGCGAAGCTCGCCGAGGGCGTGCCGGTGCGGCTGTCGACCGCCGCGACGCGCATCGACTGGTCGGGGCGGGGGGTGAGCGTCGAGACGCCGGCGGGGACGCTGAAGGCCCGCACCTGCATCGTCACGGTCTCCACCGCCGTGCTCGCCGCCAACGCCATCCATTTCGCGCCGGCCCTGCCGAAGCGCCAGCAGGACGCGATCAATGCGCTGAGCTGCGGCGCCTACGAACATCTCATCGTGCATCTGCCCGGCAACCCGATGGAGGCGAGCCCCGACGAACCCTTCGTGATCAAGGCGGATGGCCCGGCGGTGGCCAAGCCACTCGCCCGGATCGGCGGCTCGGATTGGTGGTATCTCGACATTGGCGGGCGTTTCGCCCGGGACCTCGCGGCGGCCGGGCCGGCGGCCATGAAGGCCTTCGCCAGCGAATTCGTCGGCAACGAGCTCGGCCCGCATGCCCGCCGCGTGCTGGGCGAGATCCATGTCACCTCCTGGACCACCGATCCCTTCGTGCGCGGCGCCTGGTCGGTCGCCGGGCCCGGCGCGACGCCGCAGCGGCTGCGGCTCGCCGAACCGATCGGGCAGCGCATCCTGCTGGCCGGGGAGGCGACCGACGAAGGTCTGTGGGGCACGGTGGGCGGGGCCTGGGCGTCCGGCGAACGGGCGGTGGACCAGGCCCTGCGCTGGCTGAACCCGCCGCCGGCCGCGCCGCGCCGCCGGCACCGCTGAGGCCGGAGCGTCGGGCGGAGCGGCGAGGCTGTCAGAATTCCGGTCGCCGCGGCAACGGCTTGTTAACGTTAACGGATTATCACCGGAAGCATCGGGCCCTCTCGATCCCGCTTCCGGAGTTCACCATGCCGCGCACCGTTTTGCGCCCGCGCCGCCCGGCGGCCCTTGCCTTCACCATGACGATCATCGCGCTCGCAGCGGCCGGCTGCAGCCCCCGCGCGCGCTCGGGCGGCGGCGACATTACCGGCTCGATCCGGCCGCAGGCGGCCGCCCCGCAGCCTAGTCTCGAACAGCAGGCCCGGCTCGAGCTCGACAGCCTGTCCGCGCGCTATCGCGCGAGCCCCCAGGATGCCGGCAACGCCATGCGCTATGGCCGCGCGCTCAGGGCGACCGGCCAGGCGCCGCAGGCGGTGGCGGTCCTCGAACGGGTGGCCATCCGCGACCCGCGCAATCTCGCCCTGCTCGGTGAATATGGCCGGGCGCTGGCCGATGCCGGCCAGTTCGACCAGGCGCTGGAGGTGCTCAACCGCGCGCAGCGGCCGGACCTGCCCGACTGGCGCATCACCAATGTCCAGGCCTCCATCCTCGACCAGATGGCGCGTCACGACGAAGCCCAGCGCATGTATGACGAGGCCCTCAAGATCGCGCCCGGCCAGCCGGAGATCCTGAGCAATCTCGGCCTGTCGCTGGCGCTGTCGCGCAAGCTCGCCCAGGCCGAGCAGGTGCTGCGCCAGGCCGTGGCCCATCCGGCGGCGGACCGGCGCATACGTCAGAACCTGGCGCTCGTCGTCGGTCTGCAGGGGCGCTTCGGCGAGGCCGAGGAGCTCGCCCGGCGGGATCTCGCCCCGGCCGAAGCCGAACAGAATGTCGCCTATCTCAGAGCCATGCTGGCCCGCCAGGCGGCGCCGTCCCAGGCCGGACGGCCCGGCCAGGGCCCGCGCGGCTGAGCCGGCCGCGCGCGGTCCCGACACGACAACGGCCGGATGTCCTCGGGGGACATCCGGCCGCTGGTTCTTCCGGACGATGCCGGAGGCTTATTCGGCGGCGAGACGCACGGTCGGCGCCGCGGCCTTCACGTCGGCATCCACATAGGGCTCGAACTTCGTGAAGTTCTCCTGGAACATCTCCACGAGCTTGCGCGCGGTGGTGTCGAACTCGGCCTTATCGCGCCAGGTCTTGATCGGATAGAGCATGTGCGGCGGCACGCCCGGCACCGAGGTCGGCACGGCGAAGCCGAAATAGGGATCGCGGCGGAAGTCGGCGCGGTTCAGCGAGCCGTCGAGCGCCGAGCGCAGCAGGAGGCGGGTGATCGAAATCGGCATGCGGCGGCCGACGCCATGCTTGCCGCCGGTCCAGCCGGTATTGACCAGCCAGCAGTCGACATGGTGCTTGGCGATCAGCTCGCGCAGCAGATTGCCGTATTCGGAGGGATGGCGCGGCATGAAGGGGGCGCCGAAGCAGGTGGAGAAGGTCGGCTGCGGCTCGGTGACGCCCTTCTCGGTGCCGGCGACCTTGGCGGTGAAGCCGGAGAGGAAGTGGTACATCGCCTCCGCCGGGGTCAGTTTGGCGATCGGCGGCATGACGCCATAGGCGTCCGCGGTGAGCATCACAATGTTCTTCGGATGGCCCGCGCGGCCGGTTTCCGAAGCATTCGCGATGAAATGCATGGGATAGGCGACGCGGGTGTTCTCGGTCTTGGAGCCGTCGTCGAAATCGGGCACGCGGGTGACCGGGTCGATCACCACGTTTTCCATCACGGAGCCGAAACGTTCCGTGGTCGAATAGATCTCCGGCTCGGCCTCGCGCGACAGCTTGATCGCCTTGGCGTAGCAGCCGCCCTCGAAATTGAAGATGCCGTCCTTGCCCCAGCCGTGCTCGTCGTCGCCGATGAGCGTGCGGGTCGCATCGGCCGACAGGGTGGTCTTGCCGGTGCCGGAGAGGCCGAAAAAGACCGCCGTGTCGCCGTTCGGGCCGACATTGGCCGAGCAGTGCATCGGCATCACCCCCTGCGGCGGCAGCAGGAAGTTGAGCATGGTGAAGACCGACTTCTTCATCTCGCCGGCATAGCTGGAGCCGCCGATCAGCACGATCTTGCGGGTGAAGTCGCAGGCAATGACGGTTTCGGTGCGGACGCCGTATTTTTTCGGGTCGGCCTTGAACGAGGGCAGGTCGACGATCGTCATGTCGGGGACGAAACCGGCGAGTTCCGACTGCGCCGGGCGGATCAGCAGGTTGCGGATGAACAGGTTGTGCCAGGCATATTCGGTGAAGACGCGCGTCTTGATGCGATAGGCCGGGTCGGCGCCGCCGTAGAGGTCCTGGGCGAACAGTTCGCGGCCGCTGGCGTGGGCGAGCATGTCCTTCATCAGAAGCTCGAAGGCTTCGGGCGTGATGGCGCCGTTATTGTCCCACCAGACGACCTTGTCGGTGGTGGCGTCGCGGACGATGAACTTGTCCTTCGGCGAGCGACCGGTGTGCTGGCCGGTCTCGGCGACCAGCGGGCCGCCGGCCGAAAGCTGCGCCTCGCCGCGGGCGATGGCCTGCTCGACGAGCTGCGCTTCGAGATAGTTCCAGTGGATCGCCTTGAGCCCCGAAAAGCCGAATGCCTCGGCTCCGTGCGCCTTATTCCAGGTTCCGGTCTGATTCACGGAAGTCCTCCCTTGCGCCCCGGCAAACTCCGCCTTGGCGGGGCTATATGGTGGTCCCAGTTATGGGCTCACGAAAGATGGCGCTTCCCCTAATCCAAAGGTTCCTGGCCGGCAAGTGCAACCGATGACGGAGCTTTCGGTTCCAAAAGACGGAACCCGCGATGCTGCAGCGCGGCGAAAATGGCCTCCGCCGCTTGCCAAGCCGGGCGCCGCGGGGCAGAGACGCGACCCATGACGATTTCAGCCCGTACGACCCGGGAGGACGGACCGCAGCGCAGCACGGCGCGCGCGGCGGCGGCCGACCGCAGCCTGCGCTCCGCCGGCGACCTGATCGCGGCCGGCCTTGTCGCGCCGGCGCACCGCGCCGCGCTCGACCGGGTGGCGGAGCGCTATGCGATCGCGGTGACGCCGGATGTCGCCCGGCTGATCGACCCGGCCGATCCCCACGACCCGATCGCCGCCCAGTTCGTGCCCGACAGCCGCGAGCTGGACCGCCAGGACGTGGAGCGCGACGACCCGATCGGCGATCTCGCCTATTCGCCGGTGGAGGGCATCGTCCATCGCTATCCGGACCGGGTCCTGCTCAAGATCGTGCATGTCTGCCCGGTCTATTGCCGGTTCTGCTTCCGCCGCGAGATGGTCGGGCCGAAGGGGCTCGGCACGCTGTCGGCGGAGGCGCTCGACAGAGCGCTCGCCTATATCGCCGCGCGGCCCGAGATCTTCGAGGTGATCCTGACCGGCGGCGATCCGCTGATGCTGTCGGCACGGCGTGCCAGGGCGCTGACGCGCTCGCTCGCCGCGATCGACCACGTCAAGGTGATCCGCTGGCACAGCCGGGTGCCGATGGTCGATCCCGCGCGCATCACCGTCGCCTTCGCGCAGGCGCTGCGCGCCGCCGGCAAGGCCGTCTATGTTGCGGTGCACGCCAATCATCCGCGCGAGTTCAGCCCGGCGGCGGAAGCCGCGCTCGGCCGTCTGGCCGATGCCGGCATCGTGCTGGTCAGCCAGAGCGTGCTGCTGAAAGGCGTCAACGACGACGCCGAGACGATGGCGGCGCTGATGCGCGCCTTCGTCGCCAACCGCGTCAAGCCCTATTACCTTCACCAGGCCGATCTCGCGCCGGGAACGGCGCATTTCCGCACCAGCATCGCCGAAGGCCAGGCGCTGATGCGCCAGTTGCGCGGGCGCCTCTCCGGCCTCGCCCAGCCGACCTATGTGCTCGACATCCCCGGCGGCGAGGGCAAGGTCCCGGTCGGGCCCGACTATTCCGGGCCCGGCGAAGTCACCGATTATCGCGGCGGCCGCCACCGCTATCCGCCCGAGGCCATTGAGGAGCCGTGATCCGATGGACGTGAAAGACAGCAACGGCGCCATCCTGAAGGACGGCGACAACGTGACGCTGATCAAGGATCTCAAGGTGAAGGGGACCTCGGTGACGCTGAAGCGCGGCACGATGGTGAAGGGCATTCGCCTGACCGACGATCCCGACGAAGTCGAATGCCGCGTCGAAAAGGTGAAGGGCCTGGTGCTGCGCACCGAGTTCCTGAAGAAGGCCTAGGCGCGCCCTCGAACGACCGGCGCGGGCCGTTCGACGACGATCTCTCCGGGGCGGGCTGGGGCGAGCATTATTCGCGTCTCCCGCCCGTGTGTCGCCCGGCGGCCACTGCCGGGCCGCATCGGGACCGTCGCCAGAAATATAGGCGACGATCGCGAGCAAGTCGGCGCGAGCCAGCGCGCTCCATTCAAGAACTGGCGCGCTTCCTGTCGATCAGCGCCTGTGCTTCATTCATGACTTCATGATGCGGGACCGTCTGCCGGGTGTCCGCCAGGGCTTCCTGCACTTTGGCGCGAAACCGGGAATGGCGAGCTTCCTCGGGCGCTTGAATGCCTGGCCGGCAACGTCCTTCCCCGGCGACGCGGGTCAGAAGGATGCGCGCCGCGTCCGAGATGGTCAGGCCGACACTGGCGAGCTTTTCGGAAGCCTCGACCGTCAGCTTTTCGTCGATGCCGGCATGCGGCATCGACGTTCGTGCCGTCATCGTGGTGCTCCCGCCGTCGCTTCATCCGATCAGCATCCCGCTCGAGATGCAAACCAGATCGCATGCTCGGACGGACGAATACCTATTCGGCAATCGGCACGGGGCGTTCGAGGACGATCTCTTCGGGGGTCAGGCGGCAGCGATAGGCGAGCATCTCGACGCCGCGTTCGCGCGCCCGGTCGAAGGCGCGTCCATAGGCGGGATCGATGTCGCGGGCGAGGGCGAACCGGTCGGCGCCGCCATATTGGATCAGGAACACCATGACCGCCCGGGCGCCGGCCTCGGCCATGTTGCCGAGCTCGTCGAGGTGCTTGGCGCCGCGCGCGGTGACCGCGTCCGGAAACTCGGCCAGGCCCGGCATCCGCATCAGGTGGACGTTCTTGACCTCGACATAGCAGGGCGGCCGCCCCTCGCCGGCGAGCAGCATGTCGACGCGCGAGTTCCGGCCATAGGCGACCTCCTGGCGCAGCGTCTCATAGCCCGCGAGCTCGGCGATCGTGCCGTCGCGGATGGCAGCGGCGACGAGGCCGTTCGGATGGCCGGTATTGATGCCGACCATTTCCGGGCCGCGGCCGAAATCGATCTCGACGAGCTCCCAGGAATATTTGAGCTTGCGCGCGGGATTGTCGGATTTCGACAGCCAGACGCGCGCGCCCGGCACATTGAGGCCCAGCATCGAGCCGGGATTGGCGCAATGAGCGGTCAGCGCCTCGCCGCTGTCGAGCACGACGTCGGCGAGGAAACGTTTGTAGCGCTGGACCAGGCGGCCAGTCGTCAGGACTTGGGCAAAACGCAAGGGATCGGTTCCGGCCGCCTCGGGGTCAGGGAACGTTGCCGCCGAGCTCGTCGTCGACATGGGCGCGGACGATTTCCTCGAAGCTGTTCTCCGCGGTGAAGCCGAAGCTCGAGGCGCGCGCCGCGTTGAAGCGGCGCGGCCAGCCGGCGACGATCTTCATGATGACCGGATCGGGCTCGCGCCGGACCAGCTTCAGCGCCTTGTCGCCGCCGATCTTGCGCAGCGCATCGAGCTCCTCGCCGATGGTCGCGGCGACCCCGGGCATGGTCAGGTTGCGGCGCCAGCCGAGCACCTCGGTGTTCATGGTCGCGGCATGGATGAGGAACCCGACGGCCGAGCGCGGGCTCGCATGCCAGTGCATCACGTCGTCCTCGACCGGCAGCACGGCCTCCTGGCCGTTCAGCGGCTCGCGGATGATGTTGGAGAAGAAGCCGGAGGCGGCCTTGTTCGGCTTGCCGGGCCGCACGCAGATGGTCGGCAGGCGGATGCCGATGCCGTCGAAGGCGCCCTTGCGCGAATAGTCGGTCAGCAGCAGTTCGCCGATGGCCTTCTGCGTGCCGTAGCTGGTCAGCGGGGTGTGGAAGAACTCGTCCTCGATCACCTCGTGGAACGGGGCGCCGTAGACGGCGATCGAGGAGGTGAAGACGACGCGCGGATGATAGGGCGCGCGCAGGCCCTCCTGGCGGATCGCCTCGTAGATCTGGCGGGTGCCGTCGAGATTGATCCGGTAGCCCTTGTCGAAGTCGGCCTCGGCCTCGCCCGAGACGATGGCGGCGAGATGGAAGATGACGTCGGGCCGCGCGCCGATCATCGGTCCCGCCGTGTTCGGCGCGGAAATGTCCGTGGCCCAGGCGGTGACCCGGCCGCCGAAGCCGGCCGGCTTCTCCGGCTCCACGACATCGACGAGCGACAGGGCGGTGATCGGCTTGTCGCCGAGCTGGCCGTCGGCGACCAGTCGATCGGTCAGCTTGCGGCCGACCATGCCGGCGGCTCCAATGATCAGGATATGCAAGGGCTTGTCCTCTGTCGGCTGGAGATCGGGGCGGGAGCTTAGCGCCATGGCCGGGCGGTTGGAACCGGCCGCGACGCCGAGGCTCGATGCGGCCGCCGCATTGACGGGCGGGACGGCAGGCGCCATGCACGACACAAGCCGCGGGCATGGCCTCGTGCGACGCGGAGCGGAGGAAACATGGCAACCGTCCTGTCGGGATCCTGGGACTATATCGTATGCGGCGCCGGCACGGCGGGCTGCGTGCTGGCCAATCGTCTGAGCGCCAATCCGCGCAACCGGGTGCTGCTGATCGAAGCGGGAACCAAGGACGACTGGATCTGGTTCCACATCCCCGTCGGCTACCTCTTCGCCATCGGCAATCCGCGCTCCGACTGGATGTTCAAGACCGAGGCGGAGGCCGGCCTCAACGGCCGCGCGCTGATCTATCCGCGCGGCAAGGTGATCGGCGGCTCCTCGGCGATCAATGCCATGATCGTCATGCGCGGCCAGGCCGCGGACTACGACCACTGGCGCCAGCTCGGCCTGACCGGCTGGGGCTGGGACGACGTCCAGCCGATCTTCCGGAGCGTCGAGGACCACTTTCTCGGCGAGAGCAGGGATCACGGCGTCGGTGGCGAATGGCGCGTCGAAGCGCCGCGGGTACGCTGGGACCTGCTCGACAAGGTGCGCGAGGCGGCGACCCAGATGGGCATCGCAGCGATCGACGATTTCAATACGGGCGACAATGAGGGCGCGGCCTATTTCCACGTCAACCAGAAGAAGGGCCTGCGCTGGTCGGCTGCGCGCGGCTTCCTGAAGCCGGTCATCGACAAGCGCGACAATCTGGAGGTCCTGTCGGGCGCGCAGGTGCGGCGGTTGCTCCTCGACGGCGGCAAGGTCACCGGCGTCGAGCTCATGCGCGGCGGCGAGACGCTCGTCGCGCGCTGCGAAGGCGAGGTGATCCTCTCCTCCGGCTCGATCGGCTCGACCCAGATCCTGGAACTGTCCGGCATCGGCCGCGGCGCGGTGCTGCAGAAGCACGGGATCGCGGTGGCGCTCGACAAGCCGGGCGTCGGCGAAAACCTCCAGGACCACCTGCAGCTGCGCGCCATCTACAAGGTCGAGGGCATCAAGACGCTGAACGAGACCTATCACAACCTCGTCAAGCGCGCCTGGATGGGTCTCGAATACGGCCTGTTCCGGTCGGGCCCGCTGACGATGGCGCCCTCGCAGCTCGGCATCTTCACGCGCTCCGATCCGACCCAGGAGCGGGCCAATATCCAGTTCCACATCCAGCCGCTGTCGCTCGACAAGTTCGGCGAGCCGCTGCACCGCTTTCCGGCCTTCACGGCGGCGGCATGCAATCTCAGGCCGAGCTCGCGCGGCTCGATCCATATCCGCTCCGCCGATCCGGCGGACAAGCCGGTGATCGCGCCGAACTATCTGTCGACCGAACACGACAGGCAGGTCGCCTCGGACTGCATCCGTGTCACGCGGCGGCTGATCGGCCAACCGGCACTCGCACCCTACCGGCCGACCGAATTCCTGCCAGGGCCGTCGGTGGGCGACGATCCGGACAGCCTCGCCAAGGCTGCGGGCGATATCGGCACGACAATCTTCCATCCGGTCGGCACGGCCAAGATGGGCCTTGCCTCGGATCCGACCGCGGTGGTGGACGAAAGGCTGAGGGTGATCGGCATCGACGGCCTGCGCGTGGTCGATGCTTCGGTCATGCCGACGATCACCTCGGGCAATACCAATACCCCGACCCTGATGATCGCCGAAAAGGGTTCGCGCATGATCCTGGAGGATGCCAGGCGCGCCTGACAGGGCAGTTTCGCCTGGCACGCGAGCCCGCTATCAGGCGCACAAGCGAAGGCCGGCCCGCAGGGTCGGCATTCCGTCGACGACGAGAGGCGGTGCGACAGGTGAACAGCGGAGCGGCAGGCGACCGGCGCGCGGCGATCCTCGCGATCGCCGAGCGGCACTTTTCGGCCTCCGGCTATCAGGGCGCGTCGCTGTCGGCGATTGCCCGCGAGGCGGGCCTCGGCAATCCCGGCCTGCTGCATCATTTTCCGAGCAAGGCGAAGCTCTATCGTGCCGTCCTCGAGAGCATCGCCGAGGATGTCACCCGCCATCTCGAGCGCGGCCTTGCCGGTGCCGCGGCGCCGCGCGCCGCGCTGGAACTGCTCGTCGCCGAGCAGTTCGCCTTCTTCGACCGCCGGCCGGCCGGTTTCCGCGTCGTGCAGCGCGAACTCCTCGACAATGCCGAACGTGTCCAGCTCGCCCATGTCCTGCCGCTCAAGGCCTATCTCGAGCGTGCGCTCGGCGTGATCAAGGCCGGGCAGGCCGGTGGAGCGGTGCGCCGTGACCTCCAGCCCGCCGCGGTCCTGACACTCGTGCTTGGTACCACGGCCTATGCCGCCACGGCGCGGCCGACCTTCGCTGAAAGTCTCGACCGCGCCGAGCTTGGCGCCGCTGCCGACTGGCCGCGGACGATCGTCGACACCGTGCTCAGGACCATATCGGTCGACACTGCCCGTTGACGGACTGACTGGTCAGTCGGTAGCAATTCTCCCCAGGCGATGGCTGCCCGCGCGGCGCCGTCCGGTCGATCGGGAGGAAGCCATGAAGTTCGAAACACTCGTCTATGCCGTCGACGGCGCGATCGCGACGATCACGCTGAACCGGCCGGAGGCGCTGAATACGATCATTCCGCCGATGCCGGAGGAATTCGAGAAGGCGATCGGCCTTGCCATCCGCGACCGTGCGGTGAAGGTGATCATCCTGCGCGGCGCGGGCCGCGCCTTCTGCGCCGGATATGATTTCGGCGGCGGCTTCAAGCATTGGGGCGACAGTTTCGAGACGGACGGCGCCTGGGATCCGGGCAAGGACTTCGCCTTCGCGACCGCGCCGGAAATCGCGCCGACGCAGAAGTTCATGAGCATGTGGCGCTCGCCGAAGCCGGTCATCGCCCAGGTCCATGGCTGGTGCGTCGGCGGCGGCAGCGATACCGCGCTCTGCGCCGACATCGTGATCGCCAGCGACGATGCGCGCATCGGCACGCCCTATAGCCGCATGTGGGGCAGCTATCTCAGCGGCATGTGGCTCTATCGCCTCGGTCTCACCAAGGCCAAGGAATATGCCTTGACCGGCAAGCCGCTGTCCGGCCGGCAGGCCGCCGAGATCGGCCTCATCAACCGGTCGGTGCCCTTCGCCGAGCTTGAGGCGACCGTGCGCGCCACCGCCGCGCAGCTCGCCAGCATCCCGCTGTCGCAGCTGAGCGCGATGAAGCTCATCGTCAATCAGGCCTATGAGAATATGGGGCTCGCCAGCACCCAGACGCTCGGCCCGATCCTCGACGGGCTAATGCGCAATACACCCGACGCCCTGGCCTTCATCGAAACGGCGGCGAAGCAGGGCGTGCGCGCGGTGGTGGAGCGCCGCGACGGGCCGTTCGGTGACTACAGCCAGGCGCCGGCCGACGAGCAGCCCGATCCGAACAATGTGATCCGGCTCTGAGGCCGGGCGGCACGGCCGGCGCGCGACGATGGAGCGCGCCGGCCATCCTCGGCCAGATCAGGCCGGCATGGCGGTTTCGACGAGCTTGGCCCAGTAGCTGGTGCCGGCGGGAATGGCGCGGTCGTCGAAATCATAGGCGGGATGATGGCAGGCGGCGGTGTCGCCGTTGCCGACGAAGATGTAGCAGCCCGGCCGCTCGTTGAGCATGTAGGAGAAATCCTCCGCGCCCATCAGCGGCGGCGTGTTGGTCTCGACCTTGTCCTCGCCGACGATGGCCTTGGCGACATTGGCGGCAAAACGCGTCTGCGCCTCGTGGTTGAAGGTGACGGGATAGCCGCGCAGATAGTCGACCTTGGCGGTGCAGCCCATGGCCCTGGCGATGCCTTCGGCGGTCTCCTTCATGCGCTGCTCGACAAGGTCCTGCACCTCCGGCTTGAAGGTGCGCACGGTGCCGAGCATGCGCAGCGTCTGCGGGATGACGTTGAAGGCCTCGCCGGCATGGACCGAGGTGATCGAGATGACCGCGCATTCGATCGGGTCGACATTGCGCGAGACGATGGTCTGCATGGCCTGGCCGATGGCGAAGGCAGCAGGCACCGGATCGATGCACAGATGCGGCATGGCGCCGTGGCCGCCCTTGCCCTCGATGTCGATGATGAAGCGGTCGGCCGCGGCCATGGACGGGCCGGTGCGCACGGCGAAGGTGCCGAGCGGAATGCCCGGCATGTTGTGCATGCCATAGACCTCCTGGATGCCGAAGCGCGTCATCAGGCCGTCCTTGACCATGGCGTCGCCACCGCCGCCACCTTCTTCTGCCGGCTGGAAGATCATGATCGCGGTGCCGTCGAAATTGCGCGTCTCGGCGAGATATTTGGCCGCGCCCAGCAGCATGGCCGTGTGGCCGTCATGGCCACAGGCGTGCATCTTGCCGGGGACCTTCGACGTATAGGCGACGCCGCTCGCCTCCTCGATCGGCAGCGCGTCCATGTCGGCGCGCAGGCCGATGACCTTGCCGGAGGCCGACTTGCGTCCCTTGATCACGGCGACGACGCCGGTCTGGCCGAGACCGGTCACCACCTCGTCGCAGCCGAACTCCTTCAGCTTCTCCGCGACGATGCCGGCGGTGCGGTGGACGTCGAACAGCAGTTCCGGATTTTCGTGAAAATCACGGCGCCAGGCGGTGATTTCGTCGGCAAGGTCGGCGACGCGGTTGATGATGGGCATGGGGCACTCCGAGCACGAATGGCAAAACAGGGGGCACCCGCGTGGCGCGGGCGCCGGTCCGGGTCAGGCTGCGAGGCGGGTCTCGACGATCTTGGCCCAATAGCTCATGCCGATCGGGATGATCTCGTCGTTGAAGTCGTAGGCCGGGTGATGCAGGCCGGCGCTGTCGCCCTGGCCGATGAAGATGAAGGCGCCGGGGCGGGCCTCCAGCATGAACGAGAAGTCCTCGCCGCCCATGACCGGGGTGACCTCGCGCTCGACGCCGGCCTCGCCGACCACGGCCGCTGCGGCGTTCCCGGCGAACACGGCATATTCCGGCGTGTTCCGGGTGACCGGATAGTCGCGGTAATAGTGCAGCTTGGCGGTTGCGCCGAAGAGGGCGGCCGTGCCTTCGACGATGGCATGCAGGCGGGCCTCGACGAAATCGCGCATTTCCGGCGTCAGGGTGCGCACCGTGCCGAGCAGGGTGGCGGTCTGCGGGATGACGTTGTCGGTGAAGCCGGCGTTGAAGGCGCAGATCGAGACCACGACATTGTCGAGCGGATTGACGTTGCGCGAGACGATCGACTGGACGTTGGCGACGATCTGCGAGGCGACCAGCACCGTGTCGATGGAAAGGTGCGGCTTGGCGGCATGGCCGCCCTTGCCTTCGACCTCGATGCGGATCCGGTCGGCCGCGGCAAGCAGCGGGCCGGGCCTCAGCGCGAAGGCGCCGACCGGCATGCCCGGCGTATTGTGCATGCCGTAGACCTCCTGGATGCCGAAGCGCTCCATCAGCCCGTCATTGACCATTTCGCGGCCGCCGCCGCCGCCCTCTTCGGCGGGCTGGAAGATGACCGCGACGGTGCCGTCGAAATTGCGCGTCTCGGCGAGATATTTGGCGGCGCCGAGCAGCATGGCGGTGTGGCCGTCATGGCCGCAGGCGTGCATCTTGCCCGCGGTCTTGGAGGCATAGGGCTTGCCGGTGATCTCGGTCAGAGGCAGCGCGTCCATGTCGGCGCGCAGGCCGATGACCTTGCCCGAACCCGATTTGGCGCCCTTGATGATGCCGACGACGCCGGTCTTGCCGATGCCGGTGACGACCTCGTCGCAGCCGAACTCCTTGAGCTTGTCGGCGACGATGCCGGCGGTGCGGTGGACGTCGAACTGCAGTTCGGGATGTTCGTGCAGGTCACGGCGCCAGGCGGTGACCTCGTCGTGCAGGGCGGCGATCCGGTTGTTGATGGGCATGGCAGTCTCCGAACAGAAAACGGGTGGCTTCGAGGCCTGAAGCGGCGCCACCCTTTCGATGCATGGAAATGGCGGGTGGCGATGGCATGGATGCGCGGCGCGGCGACGGTTGGCTGGCCTTCAGGTGGCGAGCCGGCTTTCGACGAGCTTGGCCCAATAGCTCATGCCGATGGGCAGGATCTCGTCGTTGAAGTCGTAGGCCGGATGGTGGCAGGCGGGCGTGTCGCCCTGGCCGATGAAGATGAAGGCGCCGGGGCGCGCTTCCAGCATGAAGGAGAAGTCCTCGCCCGCCATGATGGGCGTCGTGTTGCGCTCCACCGCCGCGTCGCCGACCACAGCGGCGGCGGCATCGCCGGCGAAACCGACATATTCCGGTGTGTTCCGGGTGATCGGATAATCCCGGTAATAGTGCAGCCTGGCGGTCGCGCCGAACAGCGCCGCGGTGCCCTCGACGATGGCCTGCAGGCGGGCCTCGACGCGATCCCGCACTTCCGGCGTGAGCGTGCGGACGGTGCCGAGCAGCGTCGCCGTCTGCGGAATGACGTTGTCGGTGAAGCCGGCATTGAAGGCGCAGATCGAGACGACCGCATTGTCGAGCGGATCGACGTTGCGCGAAACGATCGACTGGACGTTGGCGACGATCTGCGATGCCACGAGGATCGTGTCGATCGCGTTGTGCGGCTGTGCGGCGTGGCCGCCCTTGCCCTCGACCTCGATGCGGATCCGATCGGCGGCGGCGAGCAGCGGGCCGGGCCGGATCGCGAAGGCGCCGACCGGCAGGCCCGGCGTATTGTGCATGCCATAGACCTCCTGGATGCCGAAGCGGTCCATCATGCCGTCGTTGACCATTTCGCGGCCGCCGCCGCCGCCCTCCTCGGCGGGCTGGAAGATGACCGCGACGGTGCCGTCGAAGTTGCGCGTCTCGGCGAGGTATTTGGCGGCGCCCAGCAGCATGGCGGTGTGGCCGTCATGGCCGCAGGCATGCATCCTGCCCGATGTCTTGGAGGCGTATGGCTTGCCGGAGATCTCCTCGAGCGGCAGGGCGTCCATGTCGGCGCGCAGGCCGATGACCTTGCCCGAACCCGATCTGGCGCCCTTGATGAGGCCGACGACGCCGGTCCTGCCGATGCCGGTGACCACCTCGTCGCAACCGAATTCCTTGAGCTTGTCGGCGACGATGCCGGCGGTGCGGTGGACGTCGAACTGCAGCTCGGGATGTTCATGCAGGTCGCGCCGCCAGGCGGTGACCTCCTCATGCAGGGCGGAAATCCGGTTGACGATGGGCATGACATGTCTCCGAGCAGAGAACGGGGGCTTTCGGCGTTCAGGGCTGCCGATCGGCAGGATGGCGGCAGCCGTCCGAGGACTTCAAGCCCTGGAATAGCACCGGCCGCCCCCGCCGAGAACAGACGGAGGCGGCCGGCGGATCGCGTCAGGCGGCGAGGCGACTCTCGACGAGCTTGGCCCAGTAGCTCATGCCGATCGGGATGATCTCGTCGTTGAAGTCGTAGGCCGGGTGATGGACGCTCGCCGTATCGCCCTGGCCGATGAAGATGAAGGCGCCCGGCCGGGCGTTGAGCATATAGGAGAAATCCTCGCCGCCCATGACCGGCGTCGCGTCGCGATCGACCGAGGCCTCGCCGACCACCGCCGCGGCGGCCTCGACCGCGAACGGGGTCTTGGCCTCGTCGTTCACGGTGACCGGCACGACATGTTCATAGGTCAGCGTCGCCTTGGCGCCGAACAGCGCGGCGGTGCCCTCGGCCACCTCGCGCAGGCGCTTCTCGACGAAGGCGCGCACCTCGGCGCTCAGCGTGCGCACCGTGCCGCGCAGCTCGGCGGTCTGCGGGATGACGTTGTTGGCGAAGCCCGCATTGAACGCGCAGATCGAGACGACGGCGTTTTCCAGCGGATTGACGTTGCGCGCGACGATCGACTGCGCGGCGGTGACGATATGGGAGGCGACGAGCACGGTATCGATCGCCAGATGCGGCTTGGCGGCGTGACCGCCCTTGCCCTCGACATGGATGGTGAAATTGTCGACCGCGGCCAGCAGCGGGCCGGGGCGCAGCGCGAAGGCGCCGACCGGCAGGCCCGGGGCATTGTGCATGCCGTAGACCTCCTGGATGCCGAAGCGCTCCATCATGCCGTCGTCGACCATGGCCTGGCCGCCCTTCTCGCCTTCTTCGGCGGGCTGGAAGATGACCGCGACGGTGCCGTCGAAATTGCGCGTCTCGGCGAGATATTTGGCGGCGCCGAGCAGCATGGCGGTGTGCCCGTCGTGGCCGCAGGCATGCATCTTGCCGGGAATTTTCGAGGCGTGCGGCTTGCCCGACATTTCGGTCAGCGGCAGGGCGTCCATGTCGGCGCGCAGGCCGATGACCTTGCCCGAACTCGACTTCGCGCCCTTGATGATGCCGACGACGCCGGTGCGGCCGATGCCGGTGACCACCTCGTCGCAGCCGAATTCCTTGAGCTTGTCGGCGACGATGCCCGCCGTGCGATGCACGTCGAACTGCAGTTCGGGGTGTTCGTGCAGGTCGCGGCGCCAGGCGGTGACTTCGTCGTGAAGGGCGGCAATGCGGTTGACGATCGGCATGGGGGCTCCGGAAAAAGCACGATCGCGGCCTCACGGCGGCGGGCGTGGCGGCGGGTGAAGGAAGGGGTCAGGCGGGCAGGCGGGTCTCGACGAGCCTTGCCCAGTAGCTCATGCCGAGGGGGATGATCTCGTCGTTGAAGTCATAGGCCGGGTGGTGAACCTGCGGGCCGTCGCCCTGGCCGATGAAGATGAAGGCGCCTGGGCGGGCATTGAGCATGAAGGCGAAGTCCTCGGCGCCCATGACCGGCGTGATGGCGCGGTTGACGGCGGCCTCGCCCACGACGGCGGCGGCCGCGTCGCCGGCAAAGCCGGCCTCGGCCGCATGATTGGCGGTGACCGGCGCGCCGCGCCGATAGGTGAGCCTGGCGGTGGCGCCGAACAGGGCCGCGGTCCCCTCGACGATGGCGTGAAGGCGCTTTTCGGTGGCATCGCGCACCGCCTCGCTCAGGGTCCGCACCGTGCCGGTCAGCACGGCATTGTGCGGAATGACGTTCTCGGCAAAGCCGGCATTGAAGGTGCAGACGGAGACGACGACATGTTCGAGCGGGTCGACATTGCGCGAGGCGATGGACTGGATGTTGGCGACGATCTGCGAGGCGACCAGCACCGTGTCGATCGAATTGTGCGGCTGCGCGGCGTGGCCGCCCTTGCCCTCGACCTCGATGCGGATGCCGTCGGCGGCAGCCATCAGCGGCCCGGGCCTCAGCGCGAAGGTGCCGACCGGCAGCCCCGGCCCATTGTGCATGCCGTAGATCTCCTGGATGCCGAAACGGTCCATCAGCCCGTCATCGACCATTTCGCGCGCGCCGCCGCCGCCTTCCTCGGCGGGCTGGAAGATGACCGCGACGGTGCCGTCGAAATTGCGCGTCTCGGCAAGGTATTTGGCGGCACCGAGCAGCATGGCGGTATGGCCGTCGTGGCCGCAGGCATGCATCTTGCCGGGAATCCTGGAGGCGTGCGGCTTGCCCGAGATCTCGTCGAGCGGCAGCGCGTCCATGTCGGCGCGCAGGCCGACGACCTTGCCCGAGGTCGATTTCGCGCCCTTGATGAGGCCGACCACGCCGGTGCGGCCGATGCCGGTGACGACCTCGTCGCAGCCGAACGCCTTGAGCTTGTCGGCGACGATGCCGGCCGTGCGGTGCACCTCGAACTGCAGTTCGGGGTGCTCGTGGAAATCGCGGCGCCAGGCGGTGACTTCGTCATGCAGGGCGGCAATGCGGTTGACGATGGGCATGAAACCTCGCGCGCGGGTCCTCGAGACAGTGAGCCAGAGCAAATCGGAGCGGCCGGCGCGGGTCAATCGAGCAGGCATGCGGGTGCGCCATCTTGACGTGCATGGCTCGGCCGGTTTTCGATCCGACGATGCATATGACCAGCACCGATCTGCTCGCCCGCCTCGTCGGCTTCCCGACGGTCACCGACACCGACAACCGCGCGCTGATCGCTTTCGTCGGCGACTATCTCAAGGCGCATGGCGTGGCCTATGAGCTGGTGCCGCAGGCCGATGGCCGCAATTTCAACCTGTGGGCGACCATCGGCCCCGATGTCGACGGCGGCCTCGTGCTGTCGGGCCATCTCGACGTGGTGCCGGTCGAAGGCCAGCCCTGGACGAGCGATCCATTCACCCTGACCGCGCGTGGCGACAGGCTCTACGGCCGCGGCGCCTGCGACATGAAGGGGTTCGACGCCTGCGTGCTGGCGGCCGTGCCGGCCATGCTGAAGGCCGATCTCAAGCGGCCGATCCACATCTGTCTCTCCGCGGACGAGGAGATCCGGATGAGCGGCGTGCGCGCCGTCATCGCCAGGCTCGGCAAGGAGTGGGTGAAGCCGTCGCTGTGCATCGTCGGCGAGCCGAGCCGGATGAAGGTGGTGACCGGCCACAAGGGCTATCTGCGGCTCGACACCCATGTGCGCGGCTACGAGGTCCATTCCAGCAACCGCTATGCCGGCGTTTCCGCGGTCATGGTGGCGGCCCGGCTCGTCACCTGGCTCGAGGACCGTGACCTGAAGAACAAGGCGGAAGTCGAGCGGACCGGCGGCGTGCCGCATTTCGATCCCGGCTGGACCATGCTGCATGTCGGCTCGATCCAGGGCGGCACGGCGCACAACATCACCGCGCTCGACTGTCGTTTCGTCACCGGCATCCGCGTCGTGCCGGGCGACGACGGCGAGCATTATGCCGAGGAATATGAGCGCTATGTGCGCACCGAGATCGAGCCGGGGATGAAGGCCGTGCATGCGGGCGCCGGCGTCACCATCGAGCGCGGCATCGCTTCACCCGCGCTCGGCGCCGAGCCGGACGGGGCGGCCGAGCGGCTCGCCCGCAAGCTGACCGGCGACAACGGCACCCATGTGGTCGCCTATGGCGCGGAGGCCGGCTTCTTCCAGAAGGCCGGGCTCTCGACCGTCATCTGCGGCCCCGGCGACATCGCCCAGGCGCACCAGCCGGACGAATGGATCGAGGTCTCGGAACTTGCCCGCTGCGACGCGTTCCTGGCGGGTTTGATCCGGGAATGTGAGGCCTGACGCGCCCAGTGGCGGAGTGCACCCAAGCGTCAGCCGGGGCGTTCGATAGCCTGACCGCGAGCACATAAAGAAATCTTTATGTCTTTATTGCCTCGCCGCGGCCCGCGTGCTAGACGGCCGGTCACCGCTGGATGAGCGTCCGGCGACGCCGTTCCGTTTCGCCTCAAGTCCTTCGAGAGGATCCCATGGCCGCCACCGACTATATCGTCAAAGACATTTCGCTCGCCGGCTTCGGCCGCAAGGAGATCGAGCTCGCCGAGACCGAGATGCCGGGCCTGATGGCGATCCGCGCCGAATATGGTCCGAAGCAGCCGCTGAAGGGCGCGCGCATCGCCGGCTCGCTGCACATGACCATCCAGACCGCCGTGCTGATCGAGACGCTCAAAAGCCTCGGCGCCGATATCCGCTGGGTGTCCTGCAACATCTTCTCGACCCAGGACCACGCCGCCGCGGCCATCGCCGCCGCCGGCATTCCGGTCTTCGCCTACAAGGGCGAGACGCTGACCGAGTACTGGGACTACACCGCCAAGCTGTTCGACTGGCACGGCGGCGGCACGCCCAACATGATCCTGGACGACGGCGGCGACGCCACCATGCTCGTCCATTACGGCCTGAAGGCCGAGCAGGGCGACACCGCCTTCCTCGACAAGGCCGAGTCGGAAGAAGAGGTGATCTTCTTCGCCCTGATCAAGCGCCTGCTCGCCGAGAAGCCGAAGGGCTGGTTCGCCGAGGTCGCCAACGCCATCAAGGGCGTGTCGGAAGAGACCACGACGGGCGTGCACCGCCTGTACAAGCTCGCCGAGCAGGGCAAACTCTTGTTCCCGGCGATCAACGTCAACGACAGCGTCACCAAGTCGAAGTTCGACAATCTCTACGGCTGCCGCGAGTCGCTGGTCGACGCCATCCGCCGCGGCACCGACGTGATGCTGGCCGGCAAGGTCGCCTTCGTCGCCGGCTTCGGCGATGTCGGCAAGGGCTCGGCGGCTTCGCTGCGCCAGGCCGGCGCCCGCGTGATCGTCTCCGAGGTCGACCCGATCTGCGCCCTGCAGGCGTCGATGGAAGGTTATGAGGTGGCCACCATCGAGGACGCGCTGCCGCGCGCCGACATCTATGTCACCGCCACCGGCAACAAGGACATCATCACCGTCGATCACATGCGGCAGATGAAGGACCGGGCGATCGTCTGCAATATCGGCCACTTCGACAACGAGATTCAGGTCGCCGGCCTGAAGAACTTCAAGTGGACCAACATCAAGCCGCAGGTCGACGAGATCGAGTTCCCGGCCGGCAACCGCATCATCCTTCTGTCGGAAGGCCGCCTGGTCAATCTCGGCAATGCGATGGGCCACCCCTCCTTCGTGATGTCGTCGTCGTTCTCCAACCAGACGCTGGCGCAGATCGAGCTGTGGGCCAATCCCGGCAAGTACCAGAAGAAGGTCTATACCCTGCCGAAGGTGCTCGACGAGAAGGTCGCCGCCCTCCATCTCGCCAAGCTCGGCGTCAAGCTGACCAAGCTGCGCCCCGAGCAGGCGGACTATATCGGTGTCACGCCGGAAGGTCCGTTCAAGCCGGACCACTACCGCTATTGATCGCGGGCGCAAGCTCTGCGACACATCACAAGGCCCGGCGCTAAGCCGGGCCTTTTTCATGCGCGGTCCATAACAGCCCTCCATGTTTCCGCTTGCGCTCTCCACTTTCACGGCCGGTATCATCGCCCCGCTCGTGGGCTATGCCGGCACGGTCGCGCTGATCTTCGCCGCCGCCCAGGCGGTGGGCGCGACGCCCGGCCAGACCATTTCGTGGCTCGCCGCCATCTGCCTCGCCAAGGCGATCGGCTCGATGGCGCTGACCTGGCGCTACAGGATGCCGATCATCATGGCCTGGTCGACGCCGGGGGCCGCCCTGATCGCCGCGACCGGCGGCGCGGTCACCATGCCGGCGGCGGTCGGCGCCTTCGTAGTGGTGGCATTGATGATCATGGCGACCGGCCTGATCCGTCCGCTCGGCGACCTCGTCGGGCGCATTCCGGCCGGCATCGCCTCGGCCATGCTCGCCGGCGTGCTGTTCAAATTCGTCGCCGATGTCGCGCTCGCGGTGCCCGGCGCGCCGCTCCTGGTGCTGCCTCTGGTGGCGGCCTTCCTCGTCGCCCGGCTGGTGCACCCGGCCAGCGCCATGCTGGTCGTGGTGGCGCTCGGCGTCGGGCTGACCTATGCGCTCGGGCTTGCCGGCCCGCTGCCCGGCGATCTCGGCCTTGCCCGGCTCGAATGGATCACGCCGAGCTTCGAAGCCGGTGCGCTGATCGGCCTCGGCCTGCCGCTCTATCTCGTCACCATGGCAGCCCAGAACCTGCCGGGTTTCGCGGTGCTGCGGGCCAATGGCTACCATCCGCCAGCGGGTCCGGTCCTGACCATGACCGGCCTGGTTTCGCTTTTTTCGGCACCGTTCGGCGCGCATACCACCAATCTTGCCGCCATCACCGCGGCGATCTGCGCCGGTCCCGACGCTCATCCCGACAAGGACAAGCGCTGGCCGGGCGGCATCGTCTACGGCGTCGCCTTCATCCTGCTCGCCGCCTTCGTCGGGCCCTTCGTCGCGCTGTTCGCCGCCATGCCCAAGGCGCTGATCACCACGATCGCCGGACTGGCGCTGGCCGGCGCGCTGATGGGTGCGCTGTCGATCGCCATGGCCGAGGACAGGACGCGCTTTCCGGCCATCCTCACCTTCGCCACGGCCGCCTCCGGCGTCTCCGTGTTCGGCATCGGCTCGGCCTTCTGGGGCCTCGTCATCGGCCTTGCGGCGCTCGGTGTCGAGCGGCTCTGCCGGCGCTTCGGCATCGCTTAACACCAACGGCCGAAGACGCTGACGCGCCGGGCCGCTGAAGCCCTCGCAAACTGCTGAACGAGAACGGCAATTTGCGAGACAGAACCACCGGTCATCTGCGATGCCCGTTGGCATCGAGCGTCACGAGACGGTGAAGCGACCAGGCGCCGTCCTTGACGCCATGGGGGGCTGATACCTACCTTCATCGGCCACGGTTTTGATTCCAGGAGAGCGCCATGGGTGCCGTTTCCGCCACCACAGATGCCACTTTCGAGAACGACGTCATCAAGGCCCAGGCGCCTGTCGTCGTCGATTTCTGGGCGCCGTGGTGCGGACCCTGCCGGATGATCGCTCCGGCGCTCGATGCCATCTCCACCGAACTCGGCGACAAGGTGAAGATCGTCAAGGTGAATGTCGACGAGAACCCGAAGATCGCCTCCAACTACGGCATCATGTCGATCCCGACCCTGATGATCTTCAAGGACGGCAAGCTGGTCGACCGCAAGACCGGCGCTTCGCCCCAGGCGGCGCTGAAGCAGTGGATCACCACCCACGCCTGAGCGACGCAATATCGGTTCGATCGTCGAGCGCCGCCGGTGGCCCCGGCGGCTCTTTGCGTTCCGTGCGCCTCTTGATTTCCGGCTGGACGCCATCCGACACTGTCGCCTGACGGATTGTCGCAAGGCGGGGGCGCGCCTGCCGTGGCCATGGACGAGGCGGAAGGGGCGATGCCGCCCGCGCACCGGCGGGCTGGGCGGAGCTTGCGCGCCGGCGGCCGGCGGGTGCTCGACTGGCTCCTGCCGCCGCTCTGCCTCGCCTGCCGCAACCCGGTCGGCGACCATGGCGCTCTCTGTTCCGCCTGCTGGTCCAAGGTCGACTATATCGAGACGCCCGTCTGCGATCGGCTGGGTACCCCCATGCCGTTCGATCTCGGGCCCGGCGCATTGTCGCCGGCGGCCATCGCCCATCCGCCGGCCTTCGACCGGGCGCGCGCCGCCTTCCGCTTCGACACGGTCGGGCGGGCGCTGATCCATGGCCTCAAATATGGCGACCGGCTGGAGATCGCGCCGGCGCTCGCCGGCTGGATGGCCCGGGCCGGCCGCGAGATCCTCGTCGATGCCGATGCGCTCGTTCCCGTGCCGCTGCACTGGAGCCGGCTGCTGCGCCGCCGGTTCAACCAGGCGGCCGAGCTCACCCGACATCTCGCGGGGCAAACCGGCATCGCCAACGAGGCGCTCGTCCTGAAGCGGCGGCGGCGGACGCTGCACCAGGTCGGCCTCACCCGCGCCCAGAGGCTGGACAATGTCGCCGGCGCCTTCGCCATCGCGCCCGACCGGCTCGGCTGGGTCGCCGGCAGGCGGCTCGTGCTGGTCGACGACGTCCTGACCACCGGGGCCACCATCGAGGCCTGCGCAAGGGTGCTGCGCCGGGCCGGCGCCGCGCGCATCGACGTCCTGACGGCGGCAAGGGTTGTGGACGGCCCGATCGCAGGCCATATGTGATGGCCGAATGTTCCTCAAGGCGTACGCGATGCCCGAAATCGTGATCTATACCAAGGATTTCTGCCCCTATTGCCATGCGGCCAAGGCGCTCTTGGCGCGCAAGGGGGCAAGCTTCACCGAAATCGACATCCTGCAGCACCCGGAACGGCGCGCCGAGATGATCGCCAGGTCCGGCGGACGCACCACCGTGCCGCAGATCTTCATCGGCTCCCGGCATATCGGCGGCTCCGACGACATCCATGCCCTGGATGAGGCGGGCGAGCTCGATTCCCTGCTGGCGGCCTGACCCCGGGCAAGCGTGATGAGCGGGACCTTCACCGCGGCCTGCGTGCAGATGCGGGCGGATATCGACGTCAAGGCAAGCCTCGAACAGTCCGTCGGGCTGATCCGCGAGGCGGCGCGGTCCGGCGCGGCCTATGTGCAGACGCCGGAAATGACCAATATCCTGCAGCCGGACCGGCCGAAATTCTTCGAGGCGATCCGGACGGAGGCCGAAGACGCCTCGCTGCCGGTGTTCCAGGCCGAGGCCATGCGGCTCGGGATCTGGCTGCATATCGGCTCGCTGGCGATCAAGATCGGGCCGGCCCAGGCGGCCAATCGCGGCTATCTCATTTCGCCCGACGGCGAGATCGTCGCGGCCTATGACAAGATCCACATGTTCGACGTGAATCTCGCCAGCGGCCAGACCTATCGGGAATCGGCGGCCTATGCGCCCGGCGACCGGGCCGTGATCACGGATCTGCCTTGGGCGAAGCTCGGCGTGACCATCTGCTACGACCTGCGCTTTCCGCAGCTCTACCGCGCGCTCGCCGAGGCCGGCGCCGGCGTGATGGCGATCCCGTCCTCGTTCACCGTGCCGACCGGCGAGGCGCACTGGCATGTGCTGATGCGGGCGCGGGCGATCGAAACCGGCGCCTTCGTCATCGCCGCGGCCCAGGGCGGCCTGCATCCGAGCGGCCGCCAAACCTATGGCCATAGCCTGATCGTCGATCCCTGGGGTCGGATCCTGGCCGAGGCCGATCACGACGAGCCGGCGGTCATTTGCGCCGATATCGATCCTGCCAAGGTCGAGGAGACGCGCGGCCGGATTCCATCCCTTGCCAATGGCCGGCCGTTCCGGCTGGAGGCCATGCCATGATCAAATATGCCCTGGCCTGCGAAAAGGCCCACGAATTCGAAAGCTGGTTCCCGTCCTCCGAGAGCTTCGAGACGCAGGTGAAGCGCGGCCTCGTCACCTGCCCGAGCTGCGGCTCGGCCAAGGTCGGCAAGACCATCATGGCGCCGCAGGTGGCCCGCAAGGACCGCCAGGCGCGCGCTGCCAGAGCCGATGCCGACAGGAAGGTCGCGATGATCTCGCCGGAGGAGCGCGAATTGCGCGCCAAGATCCGCGAGCTGCGCGAGCATCTCGTCGCCAATTCGGAAGGTGTCGGCGATCGTTTCGCCGAAGAGGCGCGCAAGATCCATTACGGCGAGAGCGAGCAGCGCTCGATCTACGGCTCGGCGACGCCCGACGAGGCGCGCGAGCTGATCGAGGAAGGCATCGAGTTCCATCCGCTGCCGACTCTGCCCGACGAGCGGAACTGAGAGCCAGGGGAGCTTGGCTTCTTCAGGTTTTCGGTGATCTCCATCAGGGTCGGCCGGCCTTCGTGCCGGTCGCCGCAATCGAAAATGATAACCTTCCGGCTTCACATTCGCAGAGGGCGCCGCTACCCCTCTGCGAACAGGAGCTGCCCGCATGTCCCGTTTTGCCGTCGCCCTCGCCACCGCGCTCGCCTGCCTCGTTCCGCCGGCCCGCGCCGAAGACGTCGCGGTGACTGCGAGCCGCGCGAGCATCGTGCCGCCACGCGCCGAAGACGTCGCGGTGACGGTGAGCAACGAGAGCGTGGCGACGCTCTGCGCCGAGGAGGACAATGTCGATCTCAGGTTCCATTCGCCGACCGTCCGGCGCTTCCGCATCGAGGCGCAGCATCCGGCGGTGATCGGTTCGATCGTCCGGGACACGACAGCGCCGGACTTCACCAATTGCACCATTACCGACAAGGCCGACCACCGGTTCACGCCGCGCCGGGTCGTGCTGCACGATGATGCGCGCCTGCGCGTCGTCGGCATCACCTTCGACAAGTTCTGGCGGCCGGAGCGCGTGCCGGTGACGGTGGCGGGCCGGCGCGAGGAAGGGTTCCATCTCGTCCAGCTCTTCCACAAGGAGCGCGGCCGCCCACCTTACGAATTCCTCGTGCTCTATCCGGTCGACGGCTACTGGCGCATCAAGCCGCGCCCGCCGCCGCACCTGCGCGACATCGTCTATGGCTCCTCCTTCCTGGTCGGGCCGATCGAGATGATGCAACGGCCGGTGGTCAATTTCGAAACCATCGCCTTCGATCCGGCCGCCATGACCTTCGATCTCGCCTTCAAGGCCGGCGGCTCGGCAAGGCTCAAGGTCGTCACCGTCGACGACCAGCGCGTGGCGGTCGAGGTCGCCCTGGAGCGGCCGGTCACCGGCGGTCCCTTTGCCGGGCTCCGCTCCATGTACGTGACCGAGACCAATGCCGACGGTGCCCAGGTCGAATGGCGCGCGCCGGGCGAGAACCGCTGGCACCAGAGCCCGGTCATGGGTTTTCAAGGCGGGCAAGGCATGGAGGTGCGCCTCGGCCGCAATATTGCGAGCCGCCACAACACCTCCTCGCCGGACCATCTCCTTTCGGCCTTCGGCAACTGAGCGGCCGGCCGGCTGGGCGGTCGCCGCCGGGCGAGGGCGCCGTCGCACAGGGGCGCGTCGGCTTGTCTTCGCCGCGGCGCAATGCTCCAATCGTGCAACAGCACGTCGATCGTCGCCAGGTTCCAGAACAACGGAAAAGGCACCGGAACGAGGGTCGGCCCGAGAGGGAGGAGCCGTCATGAAGGCCATCGTCATCGAAGGGTTCGGCGATCCCGCCGCGACCATCCAGCTCAAGGAGCTCCCCGATCCGCCGGCGCCCGCGCCAGGCGAGGTGACGGTCGAGATGCTGGTGCTCAACATCAACCCCTCGGACCTTCTGCAGATCCAGGGGCTCTACGGCGTATCGAAGCCGCCGCTGCCCTTTATTCCCGGCGGCGAGGCGGTCGGCCGCATCGCGGCGATCGGCGACGGCGTCAGCGGCCTTGCCGTCGGCGACATCGTCTCGCCGATGATCCTCAACTGCTGGGTCGAGCGGGTGAACATCAAGGCGCATCTCGCCATGAAGCTGCCCGCCGACATCGACCTCCTGCAGGCCTCCATGATCAAGGGCAATCCGGCTACCGCCGAGGCGCTGCTGATGGACCAGGTCAAGCTCCAGCCGGGCGACTGGCTGATGCAGAACGCCGCCAATTCCGCGGTCGGCACCTTCCTGGTGAAGCTCGCCGCCGAGCGCGGCATCAACACGCTCAACATCGTCCGGCGCGACAGCGCGGTCGAAGGGGTCCGCGAGGCCGGCGGCACGGCGGTGACTGCCGATGCGCTCGACGACGCCAGGGCCTTCCGCAAGACGGCGCGCGAACTGACCGGCGGCGCGCCGATCAAGCTGGCGCTCGACGCCATCGGCGGCGGCGCCACCGCGGTTCTCGCCAATGCGCTGGCGGATGGCGGCACGATCGTCAATTACGGCCTGCTGTCGGGCGAGCAGTGCCGGATCGACGCCCAGCACCTGATCTTCCGGAAAGTGACGCTGAAGGGCTTCTGGCTCATCCACTGGTTCACCGATGCCGGGCGCGAGCGCGTGGCCGCGACCTATGCGAGCGTCGCCAGGGGCATGGCGGCGGGCACGCTGACGACGCCCGTCGCCGAGGTCATCCCGTTCGAGGAGGCGAAGCGTGCCATGGCGGCGGCCGGCGAAGGCGGCCGGACCGGCAAGGTGCTGATGGTGACGAAAGCCTATTCCGGCTGATCCCGGTTGCCGGCAGGCGGCGCGCGTTGCCACACTGCCGGCTGGCCCGCCACAGCATACAGGTTGCCGCCTCATGTCCCGTTCCCCGACGCGCCGCCAGCAGGACGCCGCATCGACGCCCCGCATCGCGGCGCCCGAACTCGTGTTCGAGGGCCTGCGCGAGGCAATCATGTCCGGCGAGTTCGAAAGCGGCAGCGTGCTGCGCCAGGACGCGCTGGCCGAGCGGTTCGGCACGAGCCGCATCCCGGTGCGGGAGGCGCTGCGCAAGCTCGAAGCGGAGGGGCTCGTCTCGATCCAGCCGAACCGCGGCGCGGTGGTCAGCCATCTCTCGCTCGAGGACGTGCTCGAATTGATGGAGATCCGCATCGCGCTCGAATGCCGGGCGCTGACGCTGGCGATCCCGAACATGACCGACGAGGATTTCGCCGCGGCCGCGGAGGATCTGAAGCTCTACGACGAGGAAGACGACCCGCGGCAGTGGCCGAAGCTCAACTGGCGTTTCCACAGGACGCTCTATGCCGCCTGCGACCGGCCGAAGCTGATCGCGATGATCGAGGCCAATGTCGCGCAGATCGGCCGCTTCACCAGCGAGCAGGTATCACTGACGACAGGCAAGAAATGGCCGCAGGAGGATCACCTCGCCATTCTCGCCGCCTGCCGCGAGGGCCAGGCCGAAAAGGCCGCCCGGCTCCTGCAGCAGCATATCCAGCACACCCAGAAGTCGCTGATGGCCGCGGCCCGCCGCGAGGGCCGCATCCGTCCGCGACGCTAGGCGCCGCACCTGCCGCTCCCTCGTCCGGCGCAGGTTTCGCGAGGGCCTGCCTGTTGCCGGTCACATCCGTATCGCCCACCGCGCGCCCATGCCGGTTCATGCCCATCTCGATTGTATCCAAATTATGATTATTGTATAAATTGGACATTGCGAGGCAGGGCGGCCGCCGCAGGCGGATGGCAGCGCCCCACGGAGGACATGATCGGCATGGAACAGGACCTGCGCTTCGACGTGGTCGTCATCGGCGCGGGCAGCGTCGGTCTCTCGGTCGCCTACTATCTCGCCGAGACCCACGGCTTCACCCGGATCGGCATCGTCGACGCGCTCAACCCGATGAGCCTCACCTCGGCGCAGTCCGGCGAGAATTATCGCAACTGGTGGCCGGATCCGCTCATGGCGACCTTCACCAATCACAGCATCGACCTTCTGGAGAGGATCGCGCGGGCGACCGGCGACCGTATCCAGATGACCCGGCGCGGTTATGCCCTGGTCACCCGGCGCGCCCGGCCCGACGATCTCATCGCCGAGCTGTACGAAGGCTATGGCACGCGGTCCGAGGCGGTCATCCGCATTCGCGACCGGACGACGGCGGGCTCCTACCAGCCGCCGGCCTCTGCCGCCTGGGACACCGCACCCGACGGCGTCGACGTCCTTCTCGACAAGGACCTCATCCGCCGGACCTTTCCGACCTATGCCGAGGATGCGGCGGCGGTGCTGCATATCCGCCGCGCCGGTTCGATCAGCGGACAGCAGCTCGGCCAGTACATGCTGGAGGAGGCGCGGGCACGCGGCGCCCGGCTCCTGCGCGGGCGGCTCGCCGGCATAGCCCGGGATCACGGCTTCCGTCTCGACCTTGCGACCGACGGCGGCACCCGGCGCATCCGGGCGGACCAGGTGGTCAATGCGGCCGGCCCGTTCCTCGGCGACGTCGCCGCCATGCTCGGCGAGGAACTGCCGGTGACCTCGGTCTACCAGCAGAAGATCGCCTTCGAGGACCGCGAAGGCATCGTCTCGCGCACCATGCCCTTCACCATCGACCTCGACGGTCAGGAGATCGCCTGGAGCGAGGAGGAGCGGACCGTCCTGGCGGAGGATCCGAATGCCGCGCGCTTCCTCGCGCCCATGCAGGGCGGCATCCATTGCCGGCCCGACGGGGCCGACAACGGGCGCTGGATCAAGCTCGGCTGGGCCTACAATCACACTGCCGGCGATCCGCGTGGACCGGAGCCGATCGATCCGCATTTTCCGGACATCGTGCTGCGCGGGGCAAGCCGGCTGCATCCCGGCCTCGCCGCCTATATCGGCCGGCTGCCGCGCAACACGCACCATTATGGCGGCTACTACACCATGACCGAGGAGAACTGGCCGCTGATCGGGCCGATGGCAACCTCGGGGGCGTTCGTCGCCGGCGCGCTGTCCGGCTTCGGCACCATGGCAGCCTGCGCCACCGGCGCGCTGACGGCCGCCTGGGTCGCCGGCGCAGCGGTGCCCGCCTATGCCCGCGCGCTCACCGTCGCGCGCTACCGCGATCCGGAGCTGATGCGCCGCATCGCCGGCCAGAACAAGGGACATCTATAGGTGAGCGGCGAATGGCGAATGGGGAGGCGGCGGTGGGCGTTGCTTCACCCTTCGGGACGTCGAGATGCGGCGGCGCGTGAGGCCGCATCCCCATTCCCCATTTGCCATTCGCTCAGATGATCCCCCGTTCCGGCAGGGGCGCGCCGTCGGCGAGCCGCCGCCAGCCGAAGCGGGCGAGATCGATGGTCTGGTAGCGGCCGGTGAGGATCAGTTCGGCCATGGCGCGGCCGCAGCCCGGCGCGTGCATCAGGCCGTGGCCGGAGAAGCCGGCGAGCATCTGGAAGTTGGACAGGCCGCCGGCGCCCGGGCCGATGATGACATTGCCGTCGAAATCGTTCTGGTCGTAGAGGCCCGGCAGCGTGTTCTTGACCCGCGTGCGCTCGAACTGCGGGAAGCGGTGGGCGAGCGCCGGCCAGACGACCTCGTCGAAATAGCCGTGGTCGACCGCGAAATTGTAGCCGCGCGGTTCGGCGAGCGTCGGCACGCCGCCGGAATAGCCCTTGCCCTCCGGCCGGAAGGCGAGGCGGGCAAGGTCCTTCAGGTAGGGCAGGGGCTCGATCGGCTCGGCGCATTCGAAATAGTGCTCGTAGCGGCGCAGAGGCTCGATCGGCACGGCGATGTCGAGCATGGCGCAGATGTCCTTGGCCCAGGCGCCGGCGGCATTGACCACCCAGTCCGCCGTGATCGCGAGCCCCGAAGCGCAGCGCGCGCCGGCGACCCGGCTACCGCTCCGGTCGAGGCCGGTGACGGTCTCGGCAAGGAAGGCCGCGCCGAGCGCGCGCGCCTTGCGGCGGAAGCCCTGCAGCACGCCGTGCGGGTCGAGCCAGCCATCGTCCGGCGAATGCACGCCGGCGCCGAGATCGCCGACATGCATCGACGGAAACCGGTGCTTGAGCCCGTCCGGCTCCAGCCAGTCGACGCGGACACCGAGGCTCTGCTGCGTGTCGAAATTGGCTTTCAGCAGGTCGCGGGCCTCGGGCGGCACGATGAAGAGATAGCCGCCCTTCCGGAAGCCGATTTCGGCCGGCGTGCCGTCCACCGCCATGGTCTCGGCGAAGGTCTCGAAAAAGGGGATCGAGAAATGCGACAGGGCGATGTTCTCGGGCAGCGAGAACAGCCTGCGGACGCCGCCGGAGGCGCGCGGCGTGGAGGCGAGGCCATAGGTCGGGTCGCGCTCGGCCACCACCACCGACACCGATGGATCCGCCAGCTTCAGGAAGTAGGCGACCGCGCTGCCGATGGCGCCACCACCAATGATCAGGACGTCGGCCTTCATGGCGCGCCTCCCCAGGGCGAAGATGCGGAAATGCGGAAGCCGGACCGGAGATGACGCGCCGCGGCGGTCACGACCGGCCCGCCCGTTCCGGGTTCAGCTCGCGCTCGAGATGGCGGCTGTAGCGCGACATGCCCCAGGACATCAGGAAATAGACGGCAGCGGCGAAGACATAGGCCTCGGTCGAGAAGCCGAGCCAGGCAGGGTCCGACAGCATGGCCTTGATGGTGCCGAGAAAGTCGAAGACGCCGATCACCAGGATGAGGCTGGTATCCTTGAAGATGGCGATGAAGGTGTTGACCTGGGCGGGGATGACGAGCTTCAGCGCCTGCGGCAGCACGACGAGCCGCAGGCTCTGCCAATAGCCGAGGCCGAGCGCGGTGGCGCCCTCGTACTGGCCTTGCGGAACAGCCTGCAGGCCGCCGCGGAACACCTCGGCGAGATAGGCGCTGCCGAACAGGACGAAGGCGACCTGGGCGCGCATGAGATTGGCGATCTCCAGGCCCTCCGGCAGGAACAGCGGCAGCACCACCGACGCCATGATCAGGATCGAGACCAGCGGCACGCCGCGGACGATCTCGATCCAGCCGATCGAAAGCCAGCGCACCACCGGCATGTCGGACCGGCGGCCGAGCGCCAGGATCAGGCCCAGCGGATAGGCCGCGATGAGGCCGACCACCGACAGCCAGGCGGTGACCACCATGCCGCTCCACAGCCGCAGCGGCACCGGAGCGAGGCCCGCGACGCCGCCGGCGAGAACCAAGTAGACGAGCGCGATGATGACGGCCCAGGCGACCACCAGCCGCGCCGACCAGAAGCGCCTGACGAGGCTGATGCCGATGAGGGCGGCAAGCAGGGCCAGCGCCAGGACGGCGCGCCAGCGCTCCTCCAGGGGATAGAGGCCGAAGACGGCGAATTCGAGCTTGGTCGAGATGAAGGCCCAGCAGGCGCCCCTGGCCGCCCGGCAATCGGCGGCCGTGCCGACGAAGACGGCGTTGCGGATCGCCCAGAGATAGAGGTGCCAGCCGAGCCAGCCGCCGAGCCCCAGCGTCGCCAGCGTGCCGAGGCTGTTGCTCCAGCTCGAGAAGAACCAGGCCGCCGCCCGGCCGAGACGGCCCTGCGCCCGGGGGGCGGCGATGGAATGCGGGATCGACACCGGCGTCATGGCATCACCTGGCCGCAACGCCGGCATTGAGCCGGTTCATGCCCGCCGAAATGGCGAGGCTGATGGCAAGGTAGATCGTCATGAACACGAAGATCACCTCCAGGGCCTGGCCGGTCTGGTTGATCGTCGTGCTGGCGATGTTGACGAGGTCGGGATAGCCGATGGCGACCGCGAGCGAGGAGTTCTTGGTCAGATTGAGATATTGGCTGGTCAGTGGCGGGATCATCACGCGCAGCGCCTGGGGCAGCACGACGAGCCGCATGATCCGGCCGTTGGACAGGCCGAGGGCGCGCGCCGCCTCCCACTGCCCACGCGGGACCGACTGGATGCCGCTGCGCACGATCTCGGTGACGAAGGCGGTGGTGTAGACGACGAGGCCGGTGAGGAGGGCGAAGAATTCCGGGCTGAGCTCGGCGCCGCCGCTGAAATTGAAGCCGGTGAGCTTCGGCACCGACATGCTCAGCGGCGCGCCGGAGACGAGCACCCCGGCTGCCGGCAGGACAAGGACGGCGACGAGCGCCCAGACGAGGACCGGCGGGCGCACGCCGGTGGCGGCCTGCACCTTCCGGCTGCGCCTTGCCAGGGCCAGGCTGAGGGCGGCGGCGAAGAGAAGGCCCGCAAGGGCGAAGACGAGGGCCTCGTTGGCGACGAGCGCGGGGATGCGCAGGCCGCGATTCGACAGGAACACGCCCGGCAGCGGCTGGTAGGCCTGGCGCGGCCCGGCGAGCGCGGTGATCAGCGAATACCAGAAGAACAGCTGCAGAAGCAGCGGCACGTTGCGCCCGAGCTCGACATAGACCGCGACCGCCCGCGCGACGAAGGGATTGGGGCTGAGACGCAGGATGCCGAGAAGGATGCCGAGCAGGGTCGTCAGGATGCAGCCGATGACGGCGACGAACAGCGTGTTGCCGGCTCCGACCACGAGGGCCCAGCCATAGCTGTCGCGTGGCGAATAGGGCAGCAGCGCCTCGCCGATGGCGAAATTGGCGGGACGGTCGAGGAAGCCGAAGCCGAGCGCGAGGCCGCGCCGGGCAATATTGGTGGCGGCATTCGACCAGAAATAGAAGCCGACCGCGCAGACCACGGCGATCAGCAGCACCTGCCAGAAGACCTTGCGCAGCGCCGGATTGTACCAGAGGCCGGCAAGGCTTGCCGTCGGCCGGGCGGATGGAACGGAGGGCACGGTCTGGCTCATGGGCGTCTTCGGCGCAGGACGTGGGGCGGGGGCGCCGGCGCGCGGCGCTCCCGGGACACGCGTGTCAGCGGGCCGGCGGAACGTAGAGAATGCCGCCTTCTGTCCACAGGCGGTTCAGCCCGCGGGGAATGCCGAGCGGGGTCCGTTCGCCGAGATATTTTTCATAGAGCTCGCCGTAGTTGCCGAGCGCCTTGACGATCTCGTAGGCATATTTGTCGCTGACCCCCATGGAGCTGCCGAGCCCCGGCTCGACGCCCAGGAAGCGGCGGATCTGCGGGTCGCTGCTCGACAGCATCTGGTCGACATTGGCCCTGGTGATGCCGAGCTCCTCGGCGTTGACCAGCGCGTTGAAGACCCAGGTCACCAGCACGCGGAAATCGTCGTCGCCGCGCCGGACAGTGAGGCCGAGCGGCTCCTTCGACAGCCGCTCTTCCAGGATCACATGTTCGGACGGGTTGGCGAGCGTCGAGCGCTGCGCGGCGAGCACGGTGGCATCCGAGGTCAGCGCGTCGCAGCGGCCTTCGGCATAGGCGCGGGTCAGCTCGTCGCGCGACTGGATGACCACCGGCTTGAAGCTGATGTTCAGCTTGCGGAAATAGTCGGCGAGGTTGAGCTCGGTGGTGGTGCCCGGCTGGACGCAGACGGTTGCGCCGTCGAGCTGGCGGACCTGGGTCACGTTGAGCTTCTTCGGCACCAGGATGCCCTGGCCGTCATAGAAGGTGATGGCCGGGAAATTGAACCTCAGCTGGGTTTCGCGCAGCTGGACATAGGTCGTGTTGTTGGTCAGGAGATCGACCTCGCCGGAGGTCAGCGCCGGAAAGCGCGTCTGGGTGGTCAGCGCGGCGATCTCGATCTTGTCGCCATTGCCGAAAATGGCGATCGCCACCGCGCGGCACAGATCGACATTGAAGCCCTGCCAGCGCCCCTGGTTGTCGGGCACGCCGAAACCGGGATTGGACGGGCCCTGGACGGCGCATTTCAGCGTGCCGCGCTGGCGGATGGCGTCGAGAGTGGCGCCGGCCGAGGCCGGCGTTGCGAAGGCCGTGGCGCCGACGGCAAGAGCCGCAAGGCCGGCATGGATGAAGGACCTGAAGTTCACGCGTTGGTTCCCCCTTGGGCGTCGTCGGTATGAATGGGATGTCCGGCCCTACGGGCCAGGCCTGAGCGGCGGCCGTCGGCGGGCCGCGGCCATGAGCGATTTCTGGGTCTGTTCGATGTGCTCGCCGAGCAGCCGCACCGCCCGCTCGGCTTCGCCCCGGCGGCAGGCGGCCAGGATCGCATGATGTTCGGCCTGCGGCCTTTCCTTGCCGGCGGCGCGGGACACGGAGCTGCGCGTGAAGCGGCCGACATGGCCGTAGTTGGCCTCGATCATGGCGAGCAGGCGCGGCCGGTCGCAGGGCGCGTAGAGCGTGGCATGGAACGCCCAGTTCATGTCGCCCCAGCGTTCCGGTTCCGGCTCCTCGTCATAGGATTTCAGGATGTCGGCGGCCGCCTCGACATCCAGCTCGCCCATGGCCGGCACCGCCAGGCGCAGGGCATGGCATTCGAGCGCGATGCGGATGTCCATCAGCTCCAGCACCTCGTCGAGCGAGAGGGTGGAGACCACCGCGCCGCGATGCGGCTGGATGGTGACGAAGCCTTCGGCCTCCAGCTGGCGCAGGGCTTCGCGCACCGGGATGCGGCTCGTGCCGAAACGCTCGGCAAGCTCGTCCTGGCGCAGCTGGGTGCCGGGCGCGAGCTCGCCTGCGCCGATCGCGCGGCGCAGTTCGTCGCGCACGGCGTCGGGGGCCGGGACCCGTCCGGCCGCGGCATCGCGCGCTTTCGCCTGGTGCCCGGCACCTGCCATCCGGCCTCGCATCCGATCTCGTTGTCAGGTATGCAATAATCCATTGATTGGATAAAATTGCAACGCTATTTATACAACGCGACATGCCGGGCGCGTGCCGCGAGGCTTGCCGCCGCGCCGGCGCGCGACACCGCGGGAGTGGACTGTGAGGGCACCCGGCCGGCGCCGGCCGGCGCGCGGCGCAGCGCTCATCCGCGAGTCGGCCGGCTGGCCTTCATGCGGGACCGTTCGGACTGATGTGACGGGCCGCGCCGGTTGTGCGGCCGGCGGTTCGGAGTGGCGGAGCGGGCTCAGCCGCCGGCATAGAGGCGGCGGATCGCCTCGGCATATTTCGTCTCGATCGCCTTGCGCCGCACCTTCATGGTGGCGGTCACCTCGCCGTCGTCGTGGTCGAGCTCCTTGTCGAGGATCTCGAAGCGCCGGATCCGTGCCACCTGGGCGAGCGTGTCGTTGGCGCGGTCGACATCGGCGGCGATCAGCGCCTGCACCTGCGGATGCTGCGCCAGGTTCCGGTAGTTGGTGAAGGCGATGCCCTTCGTCTCCGCCCATTTGCCGACGGTGTCGATCTCGATCTGGATGAGCGCGGCGACATATTTGCGCCGGTCGCCGAAGACGATGCATTCCTTGATGTAGGGACTGGTCTTGACCGCATGCTCGATCTCGGTCGGCGAGAGGTTCTTGCCGCCGGCGGTGATCATGATGTCTTTCTTGCGGTCGACGATCTTGATGTGGCTGCCGACCCGCTCGGCGACGTCGCCGGTATGCAGCCAGCCGTCGACGACCGCCGCCGCCGTCGCGTCGGGGTTCTTGTAATAGCCCTCGAAGACCTGCGGACCGCGCACCAGGATCTCGCCGTCGGGGGCGAGCTCGACGGTCGCGCTCTTCATCGGCGCGCCGACGGTGCCGACCACCACGTCATCGGCCCTTTGGCCGAGCACGCCGCCGGAGGTTTCGGTCATGCCGTAGATCTCGACGAGTGGCACGCCGATGGTGCGGAAGAAGCGGATCACTTCGGGTGAGATCGGCGCGGCGCCGGTGAAGGCGATGCGGCAGCGGGTGAGGCCGATGGCGTTCTTCAGCGCCCGGAACACGGCGACATAGGCCAGGCCGTAGCGGATGCGTTCGGAGAGGCTCCACTGGTCCGGCGCCTTGGCGGCAAAGCCGCCGCACAGGCTCAAGGCCTTCGCATAGAGCCAGCGCTGCAGCGGCCGCGCCTCGGCCATCTTCACCTGGATGCCCGAATGCATCTTCTCCCAGATGCGCGGCACGCCGAGGAAACTCGCCGGCGCGACCTCGCGCAGATCCTCCTGGACGGTGCGCAGGCTCTCGCCGAAATTGACCTGGGAGGCGGCATAGAGCGGCCCGAAAATGGTGGTGGCCTGCTCGGCCACATGGCAGAGCGGCAGGTAGGACAGGGTCACCCAGCCTTCCCCGATCGGGTAGCGGTCGAGGAAGCTCGTCGCGCCGGCGCGGATGTTGCGATAGGACAGCATCGCGCCCTTCGGCCGGCCGGTGGAGCCGGACGTGTAGATGAGCAGCGCGATGTCGCTCATCGCATGGCCGGACATGAGCTCGTCGACGAGTCCGGGATTCTTCTCGTCCTCGGCGCGGCCGAGCGCTTCGACCTCGTCGAAGGTCATGACGAGCCCCGGCTCGTAGCCGGCCAGGCCGCGATGTTCGAGCGCGATCACCTTGGTGATCTTCGGCAGATCGGCGCGCGCCTCGATGATCTTGTCGATCTGTTCCTGGTCCTCGCAGACGACAAGCGTCGCGTCCGCGTGGTCGAGCACATAGGCGACCTCGCCCGAGGGGCTGGTCGGATAGACGCCGACGGTGACGGCGCCGACGATGCCGGCGCCGAGCTGGGCGAGAACCCATTCGATGCGGTTCTCGGAGAGGATGCCGAGATGGCCCTTGGGGCCGAGGCCGAGCGCACGCAGGCCGAGGCCGACATGGCGGGCCCGCCGCCAGTAGTCGGCAAAGCTGGTCGGCTGCCAGATGCCGTAACGCTTCTGCCGGATGGCGATCGCATCGGGACGCGTCTCGGCGTGATGGCGCAGCATTTCGACGATGGTCTTGGCCGGCAGGGCCATGGGGTCGGCCGGCGCGGCCGCATCGGCGGCCTCGCGCGCCTGGCCCAGCGCAATGACGGTCGCGGTCATGACAGCCACCTCTTGCGGCGCTTGTAGTGCTTGATGTCGCGATAGCTCTTGTGGGCGAGCCCGAGATAGAATTCCTGCACGTCGCGGTCGGCGACGAGCCGCTCCGTCGGCCCGTCGATGACGATCCGGCCGGTCTCCATGATGTAGCCGTAATGGGCGATCGACAGCGCCACGGAGGCGTTCTGCTCGACCAGCAGCATGGACACGCCCTGCTCGGCATTGATGCGGGCGATGATCGCGAAGATCTCCTCGACCAGCAACGGCGCGAGCCCGAGCGAGGGCTCGTCGAGCAGGATCACCCGCGGCTCGGCGACGAGCGCCCGGCCGATGGCCAGCATCTGCTGCTCGCCGCCGGAGAGGTAGCCGGCAATGTTCCTGCGCCGCTCGGCCAGCCGCGGGAAATAGCGGTAGACGATGTCGAAGTCGGCCTTGGCGCCGGGCTTGCCGGTCCGCGCATAGGTCGCCGCGACGAGATTCTCCTCCACCGTCAGGTCGGCGAAGATGCGCCGGCCCTCCATGACGTGGAACAGGCCCGAGCGCACCAGGCGATGCGGTGCGTTCTGCTCGACCGGCGCGCCGTCGAACAGGATGCGTCCTTCGGTGACGAGGCCGTTCTCCATCGGCAGCAGCGCCGAGACCGCTTTCAGCACCGTCGACTTGCCGGCGCCGTTGGAGCCGAGCAGAGCCACGATGCGGCCCTTCGGCACGCTCAGCGACAGGCCGCGCAGAGCCTGGATCGCCTTGTTGTAGACCACCTCGATATTGTTGACCTCGAGGATCATGCCGTTCTGGTCAGCCATGGCGTGCCGCTCGTGGAGGAGGGATGCGTACCCCGCCGGCCTCGCGGCCGGTGGGGCTGGATCGTCCGTCAGGTATTGGGCGCGATCGTCATCCAGTCGGAGGCGGCGACGAGGCGCTTCTCGGAGGCCTTGAACTCGTAGATCCGGCCGACCGGCAGCGAGTTGCGCACGACCGAGACCGGCACCCCGACGATGCCGCCGGTGTCGAGGTTCTGGATCGAGCGCGCCGCCTTCATCAGGTTGACGGCGTTGAGCTCCTGGCTGGCGCCGAGCGCGCGCTTCAGCGTCTCGACCGCGATCATCGCGTTGGTCCAGCCCTGGAAATAGGCGTTGGTGCGCACCCTGGTGCCGTTGAACTCGCGCACCAGCGCCATCTGGGCGCCCTGGGCATTGGGTTCGAGATTGTAGCAGGAGACGCCGAGATAGCCGTCCGCCGCCGCGCCGGCCCGGCCCATCAGCACCGTGTCGGTGGAATAGAAGGTGCCCATGAACTTGGAGGTCATGCCGGCCTGGCGCGCCTGCGCCATGAATTCCGGGATTGGCTGCAGCACATAGCCGTGGAAGATCACATAGTCCGGATTGCGCCGGCGGATCTTCAGGACGTCGGCGGAAATGTCGACCGAGCCCGGCTGGGTGATGATCTTCTCGACCACGTTGAGGCCGAGGCGCTTGGCCTCCGCCTCCGCCGCGGCGATCGGGTCGCGGCCGAACTCGGTATCGGAATTGACCAGCACGACGGACGCGCCGCGCTTCTGCGCCTGGATGTAGCGCAGCAGCACGCGCAGCTGATCGGAATAGTTCGGCCCGGGGATCCACTGGTTGGGAAAGGCGGCGGGATCGTCGATCTCGGTGGCGAAGGAGGCGCCGGCCATGACGGTGGTGCCGCGCCGGTTCAGCTCCGGATTGATCGCCTTCTGGAAGCCGGTGGAATCGCCGAGGAAGATCGGGATGCTGTTCTGGCTGGTGAGGCGGGTGAAGATCGCCACCGCATTGTCGACGCGATAGCCGGAATCCTCGGCCATGAACTTGATCTTGCGGCCGGCGACGCCGCCCTGGCGGTTGATCCATTCGAAATAGTCGCGCGAGCCCTCGAAGCCCTCGACGCCGGCGAAGGCGAAGACGCCGGTGAGCGGGCTCGCCGCGCCGATGACGATGTCGGGCGCCTGGGCGAAGGCGCGGCCGGAGCCGGTGGCGACCAGCGCGGCGCCGAGGCCGAGCTTGCCGAGAGCGCGCCGCGAAAGGCGGGGCAGGGCTGAATGTGTCATGGCATCCTCCTCGAAGGTTCAAGTCCCGCCTTGTCCGGCGGTGTTCACGGCATCAGGTTCTGAACGGCCAGAGCGCGAAGAAGCGCCGCACCCGGCGCCACATCTCGGCAAGGCCCATCGGCTCGAAGATCAGGAAGCCGACGATCAGCACGCCGAACACGACGTTGCGCACGGGGGCGAGATAGACCGGGGCGTCGGGATACCAGGGCGTGATGACGGCGGCGGCGAGCTTCAGGAATTCCGGCACGAGGGTCATGAACACCGCGCCGAAAATGGCGCCGATGATGGTGCCGGCGCCGCCGACGATGACCGCGGCGAGGAAAAAGATCGAGGCGAGGGCGGGGAAGCTCTCCGGCGTCACGACGCGGAACAGATAGGCCCAGAGGCCGCCGGCGACGCCGGCATAGAAGGAGGAGATGGCAAAGCTCGTCAGCTTGTAGCGGAACAGGGCGATGCCGATGATCTCCGCCGATATGTCGCGGTCGCGGATGGCGATGAAGGCGCGCCCGACGCGCGTGCGGAACAGGTTGCGGGCGGCGAGCACCATCACCACCGCGATCGGCATGACCAGCCAGTAGAGCCGCTCGGGGGTGGCCAGCTCGACGCCGAGCACGCGGGCCGGCGGCACGTTGAGGCCGCGCAGGCCGCCGGTCACCGGCGTCCAGTTGAGGAAGACGAAGTGCAGGATGACCGAGGCGGCAAGGGTCGCGATGGCAAGATAGAGGCCCTTGATGCGCAGCGAGGGCAGGCCGACCAGAATGCCGATGGCGGCGGCAACGGCGCCGGCGAGGACGAGATTGAGCAGGACGGGCGTGCCGAAGCGGCCGTCGAAGAAGGCGACCGAATAGGCCCCGACCGCCATGAAGGCGGCGTGGCCGAGGCTGACCTGGCCGGTATAGCCGGTGAGGATGTTGAGGCCGGTGGTGGAGATCACGTTGATCAGCACCAGCACGGCGAGGAACATCCAGTAGCCGGAGCCGACGAGCGGATAGAGCAGGAGGGCCGCGATCAGCAGGCCGAACCAGACCTTCTGGGTGTCGGTCCTGAACAGCGCCTCGTCGCTGACATAGCTCTCCTTGGCGGTGGCGATGCGCATGTCAGAGCCTCTCGATCTCGTGCGTGCCGAACAGGCCGTAGGGTCTGACGGTGAGCACGATCAGGAGGATGGAGAAGGTCGCCAGCAGCTTGTATTCGCCGCCGAACAGCCGCCCGACCATGGCTTCGAGCCAGCCGACGAACAGCCCGGCGACCAGCGCGCCGGCAATGCTGTCGAGGCCGCCCAGAATCACCACCACGAAGACCGACAGGCCGAACAGGCCCATGGCCGAGGAAATGCCGCCGACCGAGCCGACCAGGATGCCGGCGAGCGCGGCGACGACGGAGGCCAGCATCCAGGAGAAGGAGAAGACGCCGCCGACATTGATGCCGACGGAGGCGGCCGCGGCCCGGTCGGTGGCGGTGGCGCGCAGCGCGACGCCGCCGCGCCAGAAGGCGAAGACGGTGATCAGCAGCGCCACCGCCGCGCCGGCGATGAGGAAGGAATAGGCCGTCTTGGACGGCACGAAGGCCTCGCCGATGGTGAGCGGCTGGGCGGGAAGGAATTCCGGCAGCCGGCGCGGCTCGGCGGTCCAGATGATCTCGACGAGGCCGATGAGGATCGACGACAGGCCGATGGTCACCATGAAGACCGAGATCGGATTGTCCTTCATCAGGGGCCGGATCATCAGCCGCTCGATGCCGCCGCCGATCAGCGCGGCGACCACCAGGGTGGCGGGAATGGCCGCCCAGGCGGGCAGGGCGAGGCCGGCCGAGAAGCCGTAGAAGACGAAGGCGCCGACCATCAGCATTTCGCCGATGGCGAGATTGATCACCTTGGTGGCCTTGTAGATGATCACGAACGCGACGCCGGTGAGCGCCAGGAGCGCGCCGGTGCCGAGGCCGGCAAGGCTGGTTTCGACGAGGTCGACGAGGTCGATCGATCCGAACATCATGCCACCTCGTCCGCCGTCGCCTTGCGCGGGTCGCCCGCCGCGCCGAGATAGGCCTTGATCACGTCCGGGTTGGCGCGCACCTCGGCGGGCGTACCGGAGGCGATGCGGCGGCCGAAATTGAGCACGCAGACATGGTCGGAAATGTCCATGACCATGCCCATGTCGTGCTCGACGAGCAGGACGGTGACGCCCCATTCCTCGCGCACGTCGAGAATGGCGCGCGCCATGTCCTCGGTCTCCTCGCGGTTCATGCCGGCGACCGGCTCGTCCAGCATCAGGATGCGTGGCCGCATGGCGAGCGCGCGGGCGAGCTCCACCTTCTTCTGCAGTCCGTAGGGCAGGATCGCCACCGGCACGTTGCGGATGTGGTCGAGCTCGAGAAAGTCGATGACGTCGCGCTCGATCTCGGCGCGCAGCTCCATCTCCTCGCGGCGCGCCCGGCCCCAGTACAGGAAGGCGTCGAGGACATTGGTCTTCAGATGGGCATGACGGCCGAGCTTGATGTTGTCGAGCACGGTCATGCCGCGGAACAGCGCGATGTTCTGGAAGGTGCGGGCGAGGCCGAGCGCGGCGCGGTCGCGGGCCGGCACATGGGTGATGTCCTCGCCGTCGAGGCGCACCGTGCCGCTCTTCGGCCGGTAGAAGCCGGACATCGCGTTGAAGGCGGAGGTCTTGCCAGCGCCGTTCGGGCCGATCAGGGCGGTGATCGAGCCGGGCGCGACAGCGAGCGAAACGCCGTCCAGCGCCTTGACGCCGCCGAACTGCAGCGACAGGCCTTCGACGTCGAGACGTGCGGCGGACGGCCGCGCCGGCGCGGCCGATAAAGGTGGCGTCAACGCCCTTTCCTCCCTGGCACGGCGCCATGCGGGATTTCCCGTCTTCGGCGCCGAACGATATCCCCGTCCGGTTTTCCGGATCCGCTCGAAAGCTAGCGCCGGCTGGCGGCGCGTCAATGCGAATTGCCGCGGCAGAGCGCCCTATCGGCCGTTCGGACGATGGTCAGGGGCCGGATTGTCGTGATTTTGACAGTCCTTGCTGGCCGTCCCGAGGCGACCATCCTTGAAGCGCGGGGCGAAATCGCTCATTCTCCGCCCGTACATCCACGGTATGCCCCGAGGGCATTCGGTCGTGGCCCCACGGGGCCCGTGCACGGGACGATTTTGCAATGAGTTCGAAGACCTTTTCCACCGCGCGCGAGGCGCTGGCCGGGCAGATCAAGGATGGCATGACGATCATGTCCGGCGGCTTCGGCCTCTGCGGCATTCCCGACGTGCTGATCGAAGCCGTCAAGGAATCCGGTGCGAAGGACCTCACCGTCATTTCCAACAATGCCGGCGTCGACGGCGCCGGCCTCGGCATCCTCCTGGAGACGCGGCAGATCCGCAAGATGATCTCGTCCTATGTCGGCGAGAACAAGCTGTTCGCCCAGCAGTTCCTGGCCGGCGAACTGGAGCTCGAGTTCAACCCGCAGGGCACGCTGGCCGAGCGCATCCGCGCCGGCGGCGCCGGCATCCCGGCCTTCTTCACCAAGACCGGTGTCGGCACCATCATCGCCGACGGCAAGGAGACCCGCGAGTTCGACGGCGAGACCTATGTGATGGAGCGTGGCCTGTTCGCCGACATCGCGCTGGTCCACGCCTGGAAGGGCGATCGCGAGGGCAATCTCGTCTACCGGAAGACCGCCCGCAACTTCAATCCGATGATGGCGACCGCCGCGAAGCTGACCATCGCCCAGGTCGAGCACCTGGTCGAACCCGGCGAGATCGATCCCGACCACATTCACACCGCCGGCATCTTCGTGAAGCGTATCGTCCACATCGCGAACCCCGTGAAGCGGATCGAGCAGCGCACCACGCGTCCGCGGCAGGCGGCCTGAGAGGAGCATATCTGATGGCTTGGACCCGTGATGAAATGGCCGCCCGTGCGGCCAAGGAGCTGCGCGACGGCTTCTACGTCAATCTCGGCATCGGCATTCCGACGCTGGTTTCCAACCACATTCCGGCGGGCATGAACGTCCAGCTCCAGTCGGAGAACGGCATGCTCGGCATGGGCCCGTTCCCCTATGAGGGCGAGGAGGATCCGGACCTCATCAATGCCGGCAAGCAGACCATCACCGAACTGCCGACCACCAGCTATTTCTCCTCGGCCGACAGCTTCGCGATGATCCGCGGCGGCCATATCGACCTGTCGATCCTCGGCGCCATGCAGGTGGCCGAGAACGGCGACCTCGCCAACTGGATGATCCCGGGCAAGATGGTGAAGGGCATGGGCGGCGCGATGGATCTGGTCGCCGGCGTGCAGAAGGTCGTGGTGGTGATGGAGCATTCGGCCAAGGACGGTCCGAAGCTGCTGCATCGCTGCAATCTGCCGCTGACCGGCGCGGGCGTCGTCGACATGGTGATCACCGATCTCGGCGTCTTCACCATCGACAAGAAGAAGGGCGGCATGGTCCTGATCGAGCTCGCCACCGGGGTGACCCTCGACGACGTGAAAGCCAATACCGAAGCCACGTTCACGGTCAGCCCGGCGCTGGCCGCGGCGGCCTGACCGCGCTCCGCGGCCGAGCCCTGCGGGGCCCTCCGCAAGGCTGCCGCGGCAAGGCTCCAAGCTCCGACCTGAAGAGATCGCGCCGGCACCTTGCCGGCGCGACGCATATCGGGCGGGGCATGCGCAGAACGCGCCCCCCAAACGGAGGCGCCGTCCGGTCGGCCATTGAAAAGCCATGTCGGGACGCCATTTCTGCTCGCTCAGTGAGTTTTCTCAAGTTTTGTCGGCGGCCGGCCGTGACCGGCGGTCGCCTGAATCCGGGGCGCAAGCGGCGTGAATCTCGCCTCTTCCTTGAAACGTGTGCTGACGATCGTCGGCGGCATAGCGGTGGCGCTGGCGCTGGCGCTGGCGCTCGTGCCGGCCCTGCTGCCGGCAGAACGGGTGCGCGCCGCGGTCGTCGCCGAGCTCAGCCGCCGGCTGGGCGTGCCCGTGACCGTGTCCGGCCCGGTTTCCGTGCAGGTGGTGCCCCAGCTCGCGGTTCATCTCGACCGCGTCGTCATCGGCACCGGCGACGACGCGCTGGCGAGCGCGGATGCGGCGGTCGGCGCGCTGCGGCTGTTCCCGCTGCTGACCGGCAAGGTCTCGATCTCCGACTATGCGCTGGTGCGGCCGCGCGTCACCATCAAGGTCGAGGCCGACGGCTCCTCCAACTGGGACCGGACGCTTGGCGCCCTGCGGCGCGTCGCCGAGGAGGAGGCGCGCGGGCTCGCCGATTTCCGCGTGGTGCAGGGCGAGGCCGTCGTGATCGACGCCAGGACCCGCCAGCGCGTCGCGATCGGCGGCATGGAAATCGCCGTATCCTGGCCGCGTTTCGACCGCCAGGCCAATATTTCCGGCAAATTCACCCTGCATGACGAGCCGGTGGAGGTCAGTGCGGTGGTGGCGCGGCCCCTGGCGCTGCTTTCCGCCGAAGCCACCGCGCTCAAGATGCGCCTGGTCGCAGCGCCGGTGCGGGTCGGCTTCGAGGGCGAGGTCGGCGGCCGGGCGCGCGCCACCGCGGCCGGCACGATGACGGTGGAATCGACGTCGCTGCGCACGCTGCTGCGCTGGATCGGCCAACATCCCGGTACCGGCACCGCGCTCGGCAGTTTCGCGCTCAAGGGCGAGATGCGCATGACGCCGGCCGAGCTCACCTTCACCGAGGTCAATGCCGAGCTCGACGGCAATGTCGCCGCCGGCGCGCTGACGGTCAATTTCGAGGGCGAACGGCCGCAGATCACCGGCACGCTCGACGCCGAGCGGGTGGTGGCGACGCCCTATTTCTCCGACATGAACCCGATTCCCGAGGTCGATCGCGGCTGGAACCGCAGGCCGATCGACCTGTCGACGCTGACCGCCTCCGACCTCGACCTGCGCCTGTCGGCCCGCGAGATGATCGTCGGCGGCGCCAAGCTCGGTCGCACCGCGGCCTCGGTCACCGCACGCAACGGCCGGCTCACCGTGACCCTCGGAGAGGCCCAGGCCTATGGCGGCAGCCTGCGCGGCGCGCTGGTCCTCTCGCCCCATCATGACGGCGTCGAGGTCCGGGCGACGCTCAACGTCCAGCGCGCCGAGCTCGGCCAGGGCCTCGCCGAATGGTTCGGCTATCGCCGGCTCGACGGCGTCGGCAATGCCCAGGTCACCATCGAGGGGCGCGGTCCGACCATGTCCGACATCGCCCGGACCGCGTCGGGCCAGGCGACGCTGACCGCCGTCGACGGCGCCATCCGCGGCTTCAACGCCGAGGCGATCCTGCGCCGCCTGGAGCGCAGGCCGCTGTCCTCGTCGGGGGCCGATGCCCGGTCAGGGCGCACGCCCTACGAGCGGATCGCGGCGACGCTGCAGATCGTCAACGGCGTTGCGACCGCCGACGAGATCATGCTGGACGGCCAGATCGTGCGGGTCCGGATGCAGGGCTCGGCCCAGCTTCAGGCCCGGGAACTGGACCTGCGCGGCATCGCCACGCTGAAGCGCTCGGCGACCGCCACCGACGGCAATTTCGAACTGCCCTTCGCCGTCCAGGGCTCGTGGGACGAGCCTTTCGTCCTGCCCGATCCGCAGAGCCTCATCCGTCGGTCCGGTGCCGCCGCGCCGCTGCGTGACGTCAACCGCGACCGCGACGCGCTGAGGGCGGTGCTCGACGCGATCAACCGCCAGCCCGGCCAGGAGGCGTCGAGCGAGCCGCCGCAGGTGCCCTCCTTCGCACCCTATCCGACCCTGCGCCGCTAGGCGGCGGCCGCGCCGGGCCGGGCCCGGGAAATGGCCGGCGGCCGATCAGGATATCGCCCAGATTGCCTGTTATCGCGCCGCGCCGGTCGGTCCTGTCCCGATCGGCGCGGTTTTTCATGCTGCTCCAGGATCGCCGCCTTCGGTACGCCGCCAGGGCTGTGTCATTGTGAGTGAAACGATTCGCCCCTCCTCATCGGACCTACGATGCTGTCACGCCTTTGCCGGCTCCTCGCGTCGGCCCTGCTTTCCGCCTTCGCGATCGTCTTCGTAGCCGGCCAGCTCCTGGCGCAGACGCCGGCCCAGGCGCCGGCCCAGCCGCGCGATCCCTCCGAACAGGCCAAGGCGACGCTCGACCAGATCGAGACGGCGCTCGACCGCGGCCTGTCGAGCGACGAGCTGGTCGACCTCAAGCGCAAGCTCGACCCGATCCGCGACGCGCTCGCCGCCGCGCTCCTCGAGATCGAGCCGCGGCTGGCCGAGGCGCGCGACCGGCTGAACCAGCTCGGCCCGAAACCGGCCGACAATGCTCCGCCGGAGGCGCCCGAAGCGCGCCAGATGCGCGAGAGCCAGACCAAGGCGGTGGCCGACATCGATGCCCGGGTGCGCAGCATCAAGGTGCTGCAGGTGCGCGCCGACCAGCTCGCCGACCGGATCGTCGACAAGCGCCGCCAGCTGTTCACCGCCGAACTGTTCCAGCGGTCGACGCCGATCGTCGACCCGCGCTTCTGGAGCGAACTGTCCGACGCGCTGCCCTGGCTCGGACGCTCGACCGGCTTCCTCGTCAGCGACTGGTGGGACCACCTGACCGGCGTCGTCGGCACCGGCCGGCTGGCGGTGGCGGCGGCGACAGCGCTCGCGGCCATCGCCGTGCTGTTCGTCGTCTATCGCACCTTGCGCCGGCGCGGCCTCTACCGCCGCCCCGAGGACAAGCCCGTCTCCGATCTCGCCAGGGTCCTGGCCGATCTGCGCGTGACCGCGGAGCGCTCGCTGGTCCTGCCGATCCTGGTCGGCATCGCCGTGGCGATCGTCGAGAATTTCGGCCTGGTCCTGCCGCGCGCCGAGCCCCTGGTGCCGCAGGCGGTGATGGCCGCCGTCCTGGTCATCTCCTGCACCCGCGGCGTCATGCAGGGCACCTTCTCGCCGGGCGCGCCGGCCTATCGGCTGGTGCCGATGCCGACCGGCCAGGCGGACGCGATCTTCGATGCCATGCGGGCGGCGGCCTGGATCGTCGCCGGCTGGATCTTGTTCCTGGCCTTTGCGCGCGTGCTGTTCGCCCCGGTCGCGATCACCGCGCTGTTCACCGCCGTGACGGCGCTCGCCATGGCCGTGGTCATCGTCGTCTATCTCAGGCGCACCACCGAGCGGGCGCTGGACGACGACGACCAGACGACCGCGGAAGCGGCGGAAGGCAGCGCGGCCGCCGAGGCGACGGAGCCGCCGATCTGGGGCTGGACGCGCCCGCTGCTCTGGCTGATCGTCGCAACCATCGTCATCGGGATCATCGCCGGCTATTCGGCGCTGTCCGCCTTCATCGCCACCCGCCTGGTGGCGGCGGTGGTGATCGCGGCGGCCACCATCATCATCCTGCGCCTGCTCGACGCGGTCTTCGCCGAGTGGAGCGGCGCCAATACCCATCGCGGCCGCGTGCTCGCTGCCTCGATCGGCATCAAGCCCAGCCGCCTGCAACTGACCGGCACGCTCGTCGCCGGCATTCTGAAGGTCACCATCCTCGTCCTGTCGGCCTTCATCGTCCTCGGCCCGTGGGGCTTCGGTGGCGCCGCGGCGACACTCGACGATGCCTTCTTCGGCCTCAGACTGCCCGAGATCCGGACCGTCGCGCTGAACATTGTCGGTGGCGCGCTGGTGCTGGTCGGCGGCTTCCTGGCGCTGCGCGCGGTCCAGCGCTGGGTGCGCGACAAGGTCCTGCCCCTGTCGGGCATGGATGCCGGCCTGCAGAACTCGGTCGCGACCATTTTCGGCTATGCCGGCTTCGCCCTGGTGCTCGGCATCACCTTGCGCCAGCTCGGCCTCGACCTCTCCAACCTCGCCATCGTTGCCGGTGCCCTCTCAGTCGGCATCGGCTTCGGCCTGCAGTCGATCACCTCGAATTTCGTCTCGGGCCTGATCCTGCTTGCCGAGCGGCCGATCCGGGTCGGCGATTCCATCGTGGTGAAGGGCGAGGAGGGCTATGTCCGCAAGATCTCGGTGCGCTCGACCGAGATCGAGACCTTCGAGCGCGCCACGGTGATCGTGCCGAACGCCGACATGATCACCGGCGTCGTCAAGAACTGGACCCATTCGAACACGCTGAGCCGGATCGCGGTCCCGGTGCGCGTCGCCTTCGATTCCGATCCGGAAGTGGTGCGCGACGAGCTCATCGCGGTCGCCTGCGACAACCGTTTCGTGATGCAGCAGCCGCCACCGCGCGTCTTCCTCATGCGCTTCGCCGATACCGGCCTCGATTTCGAGCTGCGCTGCGTCGTCTCCAACGTCGAATATTCGCTGACCGTGCGCAGCGACCTGCAGCTCGCCATCCTCAGCCGGTTCCGCGAGAAGGGCATCATGATCGCGCCGCCGCCGCAGGCCGCGATCACGCGCACCTGATCCCGCTCAGCCGGTCGTCGCGAGCGCCGGCCGCAGCGTATCGTCGCCCTGCGCCCAGCGCGCCAGCACGCGCTGCCCCGGCGGGGTCACCTCGATGAGGCGGCTCGCCGCCGCGCGGCGCAGCCAGCCCTTGGCCAGCATGAGGTCGAGCAGCGCCTTGCCGAGCGCGCCGCCGAGATGCGGGCGGCGCTCGCTCCAGTCGAGACAGGCGCGGCAGAGCGGCCGCCGGCCGGCGCCGAGCTTGTCGACGTCGATGCCTTCCGCAATGAACCGCGCCCGGCCCGCGGGCGTCAGCGACAGGCCGCGCTCGTCACTGCGCAGGCGGCCGCCGGCGAGAAACCCCTCCATCAGCCGGACGCCCCATTCGCCGGCGAGATGGTCGTAGCAGACGCGCGCCTTGCGCAGGCCAGGATCGCGCGGCCCGGTGCGGGTGCGCAGGCGCCCGGTGCGCGCGGCAATGCCCATCAGACCCTCCAGCACCTGGGCGACATCGGCGCCGGACAATTGGAAATAGCGGTGCCGGCCCTGGGCGGCGACCAGCAGCAGGCCCGCCTCGCGAAGCTTCGCCAGGTGGCCGCTGGCGGTCTGGGCGGTGATGCCGGCCTCGTGGGCAAGCTCGCCGGCCGTCAGCGCGCGGCCGGACATGAGGGCCGAGAGCATGTTGGCACGGGCGGGATCGCCGATCAGCGCCGCCACTTCGGCAATGTCAGGCCCGTCCTTCATGGCGTGCTCCGTTCCGCCGCGCTCATCGGGCGCGCGACCGACACCCTAGCCCGGGCCGCGCCCCCATGCTTCGGCCGCGGCCGAAACGTCGGGGCCGGTCAGGTGGTCAGCCATTCGCGCAGCTTGGTCGTGCGCGGCTTTGTGCGACCGCCGCCGACCGCGACCTTCAGCGCCCGGGTTTCGCCGACCAGCACGACGAGCGAGCGGCCGCGGGTGACCGCCGTGTAGATGAGATTGCGGGCGAGCATGGCGTAGTGCTGCATGGTGACCGGCACGACGACCGCCGGATATTCCGAGCCCTGGCTCTTGTGGATCGTCGTCGCATAGGCGGGCATGAGGTTCTCGAGCTCGGCGAAGGAATAGCTCACCTGGCGGCCGTCGAACAGCGCGACGAGCTCGCCGTCCTCCTCGTTGATGCGCAGCACCGAGCCGAGATCGCCGTTGAACACGTCCCGATCATAGTCGTTCGCCGTCTGCATCACCCGGTCGCCGGCGGCATAGGTCCAGCCATAGCGTTCGACCGACCGGCCCTTGGACGGGTTCAGCACCTTCTGCACCTCGATATTGAGGTTGCGCGCGCCCATGATGCCCTTGTTCATCGGCGCCAGGATCTGCACGTCGCGCATCGGGTCCAGCCCGAAGCGGCGCGGGATGCGCTCCTTGACGATCTCGATGATCTTGGCGAGCCCGTCCTCGGGCGAATTCATTTCGACGAAGTAGAAGTCGCTGGCGACGCCCGGCTCCGGCAGCTCCGGCATTTCGCCGCGGTTGATGCGGTGGGCATTGGCAATGATGCGGCTCGCCTCGGCCTGGCGGAACACTTCCGTCAGGCGGGCGACCGGCACGAGGCCGGAGGCGATGATGTCGGCCAGGACCTGGCCGGGCCCGACCGGCGGCAACTGGTCGACGTCGCCGACGAGGAGCAGGCCCGCCGCGGCCGGCAGGGCCTCGACGAGCGCCATCATCAGGGGCACGTCGACCATCGAGGTCTCGTCGACCACCAGCAGGTCGCAGGCGATCAGATTGTCGCGGCCGCGGGCGAAGGCACCGAATTCCGGGTCGATCTCGAGCAGCCGGTGAATGGTCTTCGCCTCGAGGCCGGTCTGCTCGGTCATGCGCTTCGCCGCCCGGCCCGTGGGCGCGGCCAGCACCACCTGCGCGCCCTGGCGCGTCAGGATCTTCAGGATGGTGTCGAGCAGCGTGGTCTTGCCGACGCCCGGGCCGCCGGTGATGACCGAAACCTTGGCCTTGACGATGACGTCGAGCGCCTCGCGCTGCGAGGGGGCGAGCGGCTTGCCGGTGCGGGCCTCGACCCGCGGCACCTCGCGGTCGAGATCGACGCGGCCCCAGGGCGGCTCGCCGACGACCAGCTCCTTCAGCTTTTCGCCGATCACCTTCTCGGCGCGGTGCAATTCCTTCAGGAACAGGTGCGGCACGCCGCCGATCGTGTCGGCGATCAGGTTGCGGCTGGCGACTTCGCTGTCGGCGGCCTCGCCGAGCAGCGTCTCGTCGGCATCGAGCAGCCGGGCCGCGAGGGTAATGGCGGCCTCGCGCGGCAGGCCGCAATGGCCGTCGTCGCGCGCCTCCTGGAGGGCAAAGCCGATGCCGGCCCGCAGCCGCTCCGGTGCGTCGCGCCGCAGGCCGAGCGAGATCGCCACCTGGTCGGCGGTGAGAAAGCCGATACCGCGCACGTCGCGGGCGAGGCGATAGGGATCCTCGCGGATGAGGCCGATCGCTTCCGGTCCGAGGGCGCGGAACACGCGTGCCGCCTGGCCGAGCCCGAGCCCGTGATCCTGCAGGAACACGCCGAGATCGCGCACGATCCGGTCCTCGGCCCAGCTCTCGGCGATGCGCTTGATGCGGGCGGCGGTGAGGCCGGGGATCTCGGCCAGCCGGTGCGGCTCACTGTCGAGCACCTCGAAGGTGCGCTTGCCGAAGGCCTGGACGATCTTGTGGGCGGTGGCGATGCCGACGCCCTTGATGGCGCCGGAAGCAAGATAGCGCTCGATGCCGTCGCGCGAGGCGGGCGGCGCGGTGACCAGCGTCGTCGCCTTGAACTGCAGGCCGTGGGTGCGATCGTTCACCCACGAGCCTTCCGCCGTCATCATTTCGCCGGCGGCGACCGCCGAGGTCGTGCCGACCACGGCGACAGGCTGCGGCCGGCCGCGCACGCGCACCCTGAGCACGGCGAAGCCGGTCGCCGGTGAATGGAAGGTGACGCGTTCGACGGTGCCGGTGAGCGTCTCGACCGGGCTTTCAGACGATGAGGCAGCGCTGTCGCGCATGAGCGAATCGGAAACGACCATGGACGGGAAGGGTTGATCGAGCCTAGAACGCCGGCAGAGATCCGTCCACGCCGGTTGCCCGCAATGGCCTTTTCGCTCGCCGATGTCAGTCTCGCCGAGGCGGCACTCGTGGCGGGCACGGCATTCGGCGCCTCGATCATCGGCGGCATGGCCGGTTACGGCACCGGCCTGCTGATGCCGCTGGTGCTGGTGCCGATCATCGGCGCGGAAAACGTCGTTCCGGTCATCGCCGTCACCGCGCTCTTCACCAATGCCAGCCGTTTCATCGCCCTGCGCGCCGCGGTCGACTGGCGCAAGGCCGCGCTCATGCTGCCGCTGGCGCTGCCCCTGACCATGGCCTCGGCCTATGGCTTCACGCGGCTCGACAATCGCGGCGCCTCGATCCTGATCGGCACCATGCTGATCGTGCTCGTGCCGCTGCGCCGCTGGCTCAGCCATGCCGGCTTCCGGCTGCAGGGCTGGCAGCTGATGCCGGCCGGCGGCGTCTATGGTTTCGTCAGCGGGGCTTCGACCGGCGCAGGCGTCATCCTCATCTCGTTCCTGATGGCCGCCGGCCTGACCGGTCCGGCGGTGATCGCGACCGATGCCGCGATCTCGATCGCCATCGGCCTCGCCAAGGCCTCGACCTTCGGCTTCAACGCCGCCCTGCCGCTGCCGCTCCTCGTCTTCGCGCTGATCATCGGCTGCGCGACGGTGCCCGGGGCCTTTCTCGCCAAGCGGCTGCTCGACGTCATTCCGGTGCGGCTGCACACGCTGATGCTGGAGGCCGTCATCGTGCTCGGCGGTGCGATCGTGCTCGCGCGCGGACTTTTCGGCCGCTGAACCGCGGCGGCTGCAAGGCTCCCCTGCGACACTTGCAGTGACGGCACGCCCATATCTTAGTGTCATCCAAGCGTCACGGCGGACATCCTGGCACAGGAGGCGAGATGTCGGCGACCCAGGTGATCATCCGGCTGCTCGGCGACGTCGCCCTGCTGCTCTGGGGCATCCATATGGTGCATTCCGGCATCATCCGGGCCTTCGGCAGCCAGCTGCGACGCATTCTGGCGCTCAGCCTGCGCAACCGCCTGACCGCCTTCCTGTCCGGCGCGGCGGTCACCATGGCGCTGCAGAGCAGCACCGCGACCGCGCTGCTCGCGACCTCGTTCGCGGCCGAAGGCGCGGTCAGCCTCGTGCCGGCGCTGGCGCTGATGCTGGGCGCCAATGTCGGCACGGCCCTGATCGTCCAGGCCCTGTCCTTCGACATCACGCTGGTGTTTCCGGTCTTCATTCTCGCCGGCCTCGTCGCCTTCCGGCGCGGCCGGCGCACCCGGATACGCGATCTCGGCCGCGTCTCGATCGGGCTCGGCCTGATGCTGCTCGCGCTCTACCTGCTGGCCGAGACCATGCGGCCGGTGGAGAACGCGACCGCCGTGCGCGACCTGTTCGCGGCGCTGACCCAGGATCCGCTGCTCAACCTCGCAGTCGCCGCGCTCTTGACCTGGGCGGCCCATTCGAGCGTCGCGGTGGTCCTGTTCATCATGGCCATGACGGCGGCCGGGCACGTCGCGCTGCCCGCCGCGCTCGCCATGGTGCTGGGCGCCAATCTCGGCAGCGCGCTGAATCCGGTGGTCGAGGCGGTGGGCGAGGAACCGGCGAAGCTGCGCCTGGCGGCCGGCAACCTGATCAACCGGGTTGTCGCGTGCCTCGTCGCGCTGCCGTTCCTCAAGCCGGCCGCGGCCGCCCTCGGCGCCTGGGGCCTTTCGGCGAACGCGGCGGTGGCCGCCTATCACCTCGCCTTCAACCTCGCCACGGCGGTGACCTTCATCGGCATCCTGCCGCTGCTCGCGAGGCTGATGGTTCGCCTGTTCCCGGAGGCGATCAAGGCGAGCGATCCCGGCGCGCCGCGCTACCTCTCGGCGAATGCGCTGGATACGCCGGCCGTGGCGCTCGCCAATGCCGTGCGCGAGACGCTGCGCATGGTCGACGTGGTCGAAGCCATGCTGCGCGGCTCGCAGGACGTGTTCACGACCGGCGACCGCAAGCGTGTCGTCGAGGTCGTGCATATGGACGATATTCTCGACCGGCTGCATTCGGGCATCGAGCAATATCTGTCCGGCCTCGACAGCGAGGCCCTGACGGAGGAGGAGAGCCGCCGCCTGTCGGAGATCCTGGCCTTTGCGATCAATCTCGAGCGTGCCGGCGACGTGATCGACAAGAACCTGATGAAGCTCGCCGCAAAGCAGATCAAGAATCAGATGAGCCTCGCGCCGGCCGCCGTCGCCGAGATCGAGGCGTTGCACAACCGGCTTCTCGACGACCTTCAGCTCGCCGTCGCGGTGTTCACGACCGGCGAGGTCGGCGCGGCGCGCCGGCTCGCTGGCGAAAAGGAGGTGTTCCGCGCCGGGGAGCGCGACGCCATCGAACGCCATTTCGCCGAGATTCGCGGCGGCCGGACCAGCGAGGCGCATGAGGGATCGAGCCTGCATCTCGACATTCTCGGCGAATTGAAGAACGTCGCCGCCCATGTCATCGCGACCTGCTATCCGCTGCTCGAAAAGAGCGACATGCTGCGCCAGAACCGGCTGGCCTGAAGCGCGGCCGAAGGCCGGATTGAGGCATACTGCCTTATTTCGGTCTCATATCGCCGCTACCTCACCGCTATCGAGTTCAGGCCGAACGACTTGGCCCGCACCGCGCTTTGTCCGGTGCATTGCTGACGACCTTCCCAACGTCGATGATGTGTAAGCGTAGCGCTGCGTTCGCACGTCTTTATGCGCATTCGTTCCTTGAAAGGACATCTACATGGCTACCGGAACCGTGAAGTGGTTCAACACGCAGAAGGGCTACGGCTTCATCCAGCCCGATGCAGGCGGACCCGACGTGTTCGTTCATATCAGTGCTGTCGAACGGGCGGGCCTCTATGGCCTGAACGAGGGGCAGAAGGTCTCTTTCGAGGTCGTTGCCGATCGTCGCACCGGCAAGTCGGCGGCGGACCAGCTCCAGGTTTCCGCCTGATCCGGCGCGGGGCCGGAGACTTCGCGCCCGTCCGGATGGCAAGGCGCGAAGGCTGGCGGTCCCGCCACAATGTGCTTACAACGCAACCCTTGCCGGGGCGATTCAGACGCCCTGGCCGGGGTTTTTTGTATCGCGTATAAGACGCCGCCCACGGAGGGGCTTTGTATGGCGAAAGAAGACGTTCTCACCTTCGACGGTATGGTCACCGAGGTCATGCCGGATGCCCGGTTCAGGGTCGAGCTCGACAACGGTCACATGGTGATCGTCTATACCGCAGGCAAAATGAAGAAGAACCGGATCAAGACGCTGGTTGGCGACCGCGTGACGGTGGAAATGACCCCCTACGACCTCGACAAGGGTCGTCTGGTGTTCCGCCACAAGGGCGAGAGTGCAGGTGCGCCGCGTCCGCCGGGCGCACCGGCCCGTCGTCCGCCACCGCGCCGCCGCTGACCGTCCAGCGCCTGTCTGGCCGTCGGCGCGATGCCGGCGGTGCCCCCGTGAGGGGCTGTTTCGTTTGCGGGCTTTCAAGATGCCGTCCGCGCGCTCCGCGACCTTCACGGGCTTCGGTGCGATCGGCCTTTGGGGCCTGCTCGCGCTGTTCACGACCGCCTCGGGCAAGGTTCCGCCGTTCCAGCTCACCGCCATGACCTTCGCCATCGGCGGAGCGATCGGCCTTGCCGTTGTGGCGATGCGGCCGGGCGGGCTCGGGGCGCTGGCGCAGCCGCCGCGGGTCTGGCTGCACGGGGTTGCCGGCCTGTTCGGCTATCACGCGCTCTATTTCACCGCGCTGCGCTTTGCGCCCGCCGCCGAAGCCAATCTCCTCAACTATCTCTGGCCGCTGCTGATCGTCGTCTTCTCGGCGCTGCTGCCCGGCCACCGCCTGCGGCTGCATCATGTCGCCGGCGCGGCGCTCGGCCTTGCCGGCACGGCGCTCATCATTGCCGGCCGGGGTGGGCTCGGCAGCGGTTTCGCGGCAGGCCATCTCGTCGGCTATGCCGCGGCCATCGCCTGCGCGCTCGTCTGGGCCGCCTATTCGGTCAGCGCCCGGCTGCTGCCGGGCGTGCCGACCGAGGCGGTCGCCGGTTTCTGCCTCGCCACCGCCGTCCTGGCCGGGCTCTGCCATCTGGCCTTCGAGACCACGGTCTGGCCCGCGGATGCCGCCGAATGGCTCGCGGTCGCGGCGCTCGGCCTCGGCCCCGTCGGCGCCGCCTTCTATCTCTGGGACCGCGGCATGAAGCGCGGCGACATCCAGGTGCTCGGCGCGGCGAGCTATGCCGCCCCGGTCCTGTCGACGCTGGCGCTGGTCGTCTTCGGCTTCGCCGCGCCGACCGCCTCGCTCGCCGTGGCGGTCGCGCTGATCGTGCTCGGCTCGCTGATCGCCTCGCGCGACATGCTCAGGCGCCGGCCGGTCTGAGGCCGCCGCAGACGAAAATGTCGCCGGCGAGCTTGCGCGGGGTTATGGCTCGGCCGACAAAGCGAGCCGATGAAAGTCCGGGCGTCGCTCGAGGCCAGGCAGGACCTCGTTGCGATCGGCGACTATATTGCCCGCGACGATCCCGCGCGTGCCCAGTCTTTCGTTGACGAGCTCATCGGAAGCTGTGCGGGCGACGCCGCTCGCCTTCCCGAAATTCGGCGCTGCAAGGCGAAGGCATCCGCCGGCGCGTCCATGGCAATGATCAGATTTTCTTCGGATCGACAGCGAATGCGCCTTTGTCGTCCGCATGCTGCATGGTGCCCGCGACTATCAGGCTCTTCCATGATCAGGACCGCACCGGCGGCCGTCGGCAGTGGTAGCCATAGACCTCCTCGAAGCCCAGCCGGCCGTAGAGCGCGCGCGCCCGGTCATTGGCCTCGCGCACCTGCAGATAGGCTGTGTGGGCGCCCTTCGAGCGGCCCCAATGCATCAGGCCGGTGACGAGCCGGGTGCCGACGCCCTGGCCGCGCGCGGCGGTGGCAACGGCCAGATCGTAGAGGCCGACATAACCGCGCTCGGCAACCCCGAGGCCGTAGCCGACCGGCTGGCGGTCCAGATAGAGCGTGGCAAAAGCGGCGTCGACACGGATCGAGGCGACGATCTCGGCGAGCACGTCGCGCTGCCAGTCGGCGAGTTCATAGGCGCCGGCCGCGCCTTCGATCCAGTCAACCGAGGGCTCCTCGGCCAGGACCAGGGCGATGGCAGGCGCGCCCTTCAGCGCGACCCGGTCGGCGAGCGAGGCGGTCATCACCCGCGTCGGGTCGTAGAGCGTCCAGCCGGCGGCGGCGAGCGCGCTGTCGATGCCGGCGCCGGCGAGCGGGGTGATGCGCACCATCGGCTCGATGCCGGCCTTGCGATAGAGCGCCTTCACCGCCTGGATCAGCTCGTCCGCCGGCAGCGTGGAGGGAAACCAGGGACTTGCCGCATTGGCCCGCTTGGTATGGCCGCGCGCCATGCGCACCAGCCAGCCGTCGAGATGGATCGTCTGCAGGGCCGGCCAGGCGTTGAACAGCCGTTCCTCGAGATCGCGGACGAGGGCGAGGTCGGCCGGGGCGGGATCGTCCATGGCAGGGGTGCTCATGATTGCGGGCTCCAGCCGGCCGGCGCGAGCGTGAAGCCGGAAAAATCGAAACCCGGGGCCACGGTGCAGCCGACCAGCGTCCACTCCCCGAGGCTTTCGGCGGCCTGCCAATGGTCGCGCGGCACGACACCCTGCGGCCGCTCACCGGCGCCAAGGTCGGTGCCGAGGGTGAGCGTCGAAACCGGGCCCTTGACGTCGGGGGCGATCGCCAGCGCCAGCGGCGCGCCGGCATACCAATGCCAGATCTCGGTGGCGTCGACCTTGTGCCAGTGCGACCGCTCGCCGGCCCGCAGCAGGAAGTAGATCAGGGTCGAGGCGGCCCGGCCGTCGGCGCCCGCCGCGTCGCGGAAGGTCTCGCGGAAATGGCCCCCCTCGGGATGCGGCGCGAGATCGAGCAGGCGGATGATCGCCTCGGCGGTCAGCTCGGAGCCCTTGCCACGATCGGTCACTTGCGCGCCCGGCCGAAATCGGGATCGGCCGTGTCCTGGTGCTGGTCGATGATCGAGCGGCGGATGGCGCGGGTGCGGGTGAAGAGGTCGAAGAGCTGATCGCCCTGGCCCCAGCGGATATTGCGCTGGAGCGCGATGAGATCCTCGGTGAACCGGCCGAGCACTTCCAGCACCGCGTCCTTGTTGTGCAGGAACACGTCGCGCCACATGGTCGGGTCGGAGGCGGCGATGCGGGTGAAGTCGCGGAAACCGCCGGCGGAGAACTTGATCACCTCGCTCTCGGTGACCTGTTCGAGGTCGGAGGCGGTGCCGACGATGTTGTAGGCGATGAGATGCGGCACATGGCTGGTGATCGCCAGGACCAGGTCGTGGTGGTCGGGCGCCATCACCTCGGTCTTCGAGCCGAGCGCCTGCCAGAAGCGGGTGAGCCGCGCCACGGCTTCCGGGGCGGCGCCGGGCGGCGGGGTGATGATGCACCAGCGCTCGTGGAACAGTTCGGCGAAGCCGGCATCCGGACCGGAATGTTCGGTGCCGGCGACGGGGTGGGCCGGGACGAAATGGACATGGCCGGGCATGAACGGCGTCATCTGAGCGACGACAGAGCCCTTCACCGAGCCGACGTCGGAGACGATGGCGCCCCGCTTCAGATGCGGGGCGATGGCCTCGGCCACCGCGCCGCAGGCGCCGACCGGCACGCAGACGACGACGAGGTCGGCATCGGCGACGGCGGCGGCGAGATCCGTCGTCACGACGTCGGCGAGATCGAGCGCGCGGGCGCGGGCGACCACCTCGTCGGACCGGTCGGCGAGCGCGACCGCGCCGGCGAGCGGGACGGCCTTCAGGCCGCGGGCGATCGACGAGCCGATCAGCCCGATGCCGATCAGCGCGACCTTGCCGAAGAGGGGCGCGTCGCTCACGAGGCTTTGGCCAGGAACTGGGCGAGGGTCGCCACCAGATAGCGATTGGCCTCCTCGCTGCCGACGGTCAGGCGCAGCGCGTCCGGCAGGCCGTAGGCCGCGACCCGGCGCAGCACCAGGCCCTTGGAGGTCAGAAAGGCGTCGGCATCGGCTGCGGTCTTGCCTGCGGTCTTCGGGAAGTGGATCAGCAGGAAGTTGCCGACCGAGGGCGTCACGGCAAGCCCGAGCTTGCCGATCTCGGCGCTGAGCCAGGGCAGCCAGCGCTCATTGTGCTCGATCGCCGCCTGGACGAAGGCCTGGTCCTCGATCGCGGCGACGCCGGCATTGATGGCGGCGGCGTTGACGTTGAACGGCCCGCGGATGCGGTTCAGCGCGTCGACGACGTGGTCCGGACCATAGAGCCAGCCGATGCGCAGGCCCGCGAGGCCGTAGATCTTCGAGAACGTGCGCGTCATCACGACGTTGTCGCTGGAGGCGACGAGCTCGATGCCGCCGGCATAGTCGTTGCGCCGGACATATTCGGCATAGGCCGCGTCCAGCACCAGCAGCACCGATTTCGGCAGGCCGGCATGCAGCCGCTTGACCTCGTCGAAGGGGAGGTAGGTGCCGGTCGGATTGTTCGGATTGGCGAGGTAGACGACCTTGGTACGCGGCGTCACCGCCGCCAGGATGGCATCGACGTCGGTCGTCAGGTCGCGCTCCTTGACCACGACCGGCGTGCCGCCGGCGGCCAGGATGGCGATCTTGTAGACGAGGAAGCCGTGCTCGGTGAAAATGCCCTCGTCGCCGGGGCCGATATAGGTGTTGGTGATGAGCGAGAGGAGCTCGTCCGAGCCCGATCCGCAAATGAGCCGGCCAGGATCGAGGCCGTAGAGCCTGCCGATCGCCTCGCGCAGCGCCGCCGACGAACCTTCCGGATAGAGTTCGAGCTTGTCGGCGATCTGCCGATAGGCCTCGATCGCCCTGGGGCTGGCGCCGAGCGGCGTCTCGTTGGAGGAGAGCTTGTAGACCTTGGCGACACCCGGCGCGCCCGACTTGCCGGGGACATAGGCATCGATCGCCAGGATGCCGGGGCGCGGCTGCGGACGGGTGGGGGCTGTGCTCATCGGGGCGGGCTCATCCTGGGGCAGGAACGGCCATGCGCCCGACGAAGTCAGGCCGCGGCCGGCCTTGCGGTGTAGCCGACCGCGCCTGCGGCTTCAACCGCGCGCAGCGCCCATCAGGGCCGTCACCTCGATCTCGATCTTGATCTCGGGTTTCAGGAGGCCGGCCACGACCAGCAGTGTCGCTGCCGGGCGGATCTCGCCGAACACCTCGCCGAAGATCGGAAACACCTTGTCGGCATCGGCGGCATTGGTGATGTAGTAGGTCGCGCGCACCACGTCCTGCAGCGAAGCGCCGGCCTCGGCCAGCGTCGCGGCGATGGTCTTGAAGCAGTTGCGGGCCTGGTCCTCGACGCTGTCGGGCAACTGCATGGTGGCATAGTCGTAGCCGGTCGTGCCGGCGACGAAGACGAAGCCGCCCTGTACCACGGCGCGTGAATAACCGGCCGCCTTCTCGAAGGGGGAGCCGGTGGAAATGAGCCGTCGTTCCATCGTTCGCGTGCCCTCGGCTGCCTGTGGCGCCAGGGCGCCGGCCGGGCCGGCGCCTCGTCAGGCGCGGACCGTCACATCCAGGGGCGGGCGACGGCGGTCGTCTTCTCGAAGTCGTCGATCGCCTTCGCCTTGACCATGGTCAGGCCGATATCGTCGAGACCGTTCATCATGCAGTGCTTGCGGAAGGCGTCGATCTCGAATTTGAGCTTGCCGCCGTCCGGACCGCGGATCTCCTGGTTCTCCAGGTCGATGGTCAGCGTCGCATTGGCGCCGCGATCGGCATCCTCGAACAGCTTCTCGAGGTCCTCGGGCGAGACCGTGATCGGCAGCACGCCGTTCTTGAAGCAGTTGTTGTAGAAGATGTCGGCGAACGAGGTGGAGATCACGCAGCGGATGCCATAGTCGAGCAGCGCCCAGGGGGCATGCTCGCGCGACGAGCCGCAGCCGAAATTGTCGCCGGCGATCAGGATCTGCGCCTGCCGATAGGCCGGCTTGTTCAGCACGAAATCGGGATTTTCCGAGCCGTCGTCCTTGTAGCGCATCTCGGAGAAGAGGCCCTTGCCAAGTCCCGTCCGCTTGATCGTCTTCAGATATTGCTTGGGGATGATCATGTCGGTGTCGACATTGATCGTCCGCATGGGCGCGGCGACGCCGGTGAGCGTGGTGAACTTCTGCATGGGGGATCCCCTTGTCGTCTTGAGCCCGCATGTATCAGAGGCCTTGGGGCTCCGGCAAGGCGGTGCAGTAGGCGGCGGGGTTGCAGCAGGGCGCGGGCTCGCCGATATCGTGGGGCAACCGGAGAAAGCCATGACCGTATATCAGACCATCGAGGCCAAGCTCACGGAGGCCTTCGCGCCCGTCTCCCTCGTGGTGATCGACGAGAGCGAGCACCATCACGGCCATGGTGGCTGGCGCGAGGGCGGCGAGACGCATTTCCGCGTGAAGCTGGTCTCGGCGGCCTTCGCCGGGCGCTCGCGCGTCGACCGGCACCGCATGGTCAACCAGGTGCTGGATGCCGAGCTGAAGGGTCGCGTCCATGCGCTGGCGATCGAGGCGCGCGCGCCCGACGAAGCGCGCTGAGGACCCCGGATCAGGCCTCCAGGATCAGCCGGTCGGCGGTCGCCAGATTGCAGGCCATCGGCACGTTGTAGAGGATGGCGAGGCGGGTCAGCGCCTTGACGTCGACGTCGTGCGGATGCGGCGACAGGGGATCGACCAGGAAGACGAGCAGGCTGATCCGATCCTCGACGATCAATGCGCCGATCTGCTGGTCGCCGCCGAGCGGCCCGCTCTTCATGGCGGTGATGTCGAGTTCGGGGATTTCGCGCTTCAGCAGGGCGCCGGTCGTGCCGGTCGCCACGAGACGCCGGCCGATCAGCCGGTCGCGATGGCGCTGCGCCCAGGCGATCATGTCCGCCTTCTTCTGGTCGTGCGCGACCAGCGCGAGAAAGCGTTCGGCGGACGGTGCGGTCACGGTCATGTCGGCAGCCTCCGGTCCGAGCGACGGCTCGTTCACACGAGCCGTTCCAGCGGGGTGATCTTCAGGGCGGTGATGCGGTTGCGCTGCTTGCGCAGCACATGGAAGCGGAAGCCGTGGAAGGTGAAGGTCTGGCCGGTCTCGGGGATCGACCGCGCCTCGTGAATGACCAGCCCGGCAATGGTGGTGGCCTCCTCGTCGGGCAGGCGCCAGTCCATGGCCCGGTTGAGGTCGCGGATCGGCACGCTGCCGTCGACATTGACCGAGCCGTCGGCCTGCGGCCGGACGCCGACCATCTGCACGTCGTGCTCGTCCTTGATGTCGCCGACGATCTCCTCGATGATGTCCTCGAGCGTGACGAGGCCCATCACCTCGCCATATTCGTCGACGACCAGGGCGAAATGGGTCTTGCGCCGCAGGAACGCCTTCAGCTGGTCCTGCAGGCTGGTCGAATCCGGCACGAACCAGGCCGGCAGGGCAAGGCTCGTCAGGTCGATCTTCGAGACGTCGCCGCCGGCTGCGGCCAGCGCGCGCAACAGGTCCTTGCCGTGCAGCACGCCGATGATGTTCTCCGGCGTGTCGCGCCAGAGCGGAATGCGTGTATAGGGTGCCGCCAGCACGTCGCGGACGACCTGGTCGGGCGTGTCGCCGACATCGATGGTCACCATCTTGGTGCGGTGAACCATCACGTCCGACACCGAGAGGTCCTTCAGGTCGAGAATGCCGCCGACCATGTCGCGGTCGAGCTTCTCGAAGGCGCCCTCCTTGTGCATCAGGTCGACCGTGCCGCGCAGCTCCTCGGCGCCGGTCAGCACATTCTGGTTCTGGTCGATCTTCAGCCCGAAGGGGCGCAGCACGCCGCGCACCACCGCTTCGATGGCGAGAAGGACCGGGCCGAGCACGGCGACCACCACGGAGACCGGCCGGGCGATGGCGAGCGAGACGCGCTCCGGCCGCACGATGGCGACGGTCTTCGGCAGCACCTCGGCGAAGACGATGATCAGCACCGACATGATGAAGGTGGCGTAGATGACGCCCTCGGCGCCGAAGAAGCCGACCATCAGGCTGGTGGTGAAGGCGGAAACGGCGATGTTGACGATGTTGTTGCCGACCAGCATGGCGCCGATCAGCCGCTCGCGGGCGTCGAGCATGCGGTTGATCAGCCGCGCCCGGCTGTCGCCGGCCGTCTCCAGCGCCAGCATGCGCGCCTTCGAGGTCGCCGACATGGCCGTCTCGCCCGCCGAGAAGAAGGCCGACAGCATCAGGCTGACCACGATGATGGCCAGCGCCGCCCAGGGGTTGATGATGACGTCGTCCATGGTCTCCTCGGCCGTCCGGTCAACCAGGCGCCGGGGCGCCCGGGCTCAGCCGCGCGCGAGTTCCTCGCTCAGGAAGGCGCTGACGGCCGCGGGGTCGACATCGGGCGCGATGAAGCTCCGGCCGATGCCGCGGGCCAGGATGAAGGTCAGCGCGCCGCGCGTCACCTTCTTGTCCTGGCGTATCGCGGCCATCAGCCGGTCGACATCGCCGATGTCGCCCGGAATATGATGGAGTTCGCTCGGCAATCCAACGGCGTCGAGATGGGCGCGCATGCGCTCGGCATCCGCCGCCGCGCAGAGGCCCTGGCGGACCGAGAAGCGAAAGGCCTGGGCCATGCCGATCGCCACCGCCTCGCCGTGGACGAGGCGGCTGCCGTCATAACCCGTCGCCGCCTCCAGGGCATGGCCGAAGGTGTGGCCGAGATTGAGCAGGGCCCGGTCGCCGGTTTCGGTCTCGTCGCGCGCGACCACGGCCGCCTTGGCGCGGCAGGAGGTGGCGATGGCCGCGATCCGGTCGCGGCCGCCCTGGAACACGCCGCGCCAGTTGGCTTCGAGCCAGGCGAAGAAGCCGGGATCGTCGATCAGGCCGTATTTGGCGACCTCGGCATAGCCGGCGCGGAATTCGCGGGTCGACAGGGTGTCGAGCGCGTCGGTATCGGCCAGCACCAGTCCCGGCTGATAGAAGGCGCCGATCAGGTTCTTGCCGTGCCGGGAATTGATGCCGGTCTTGCCGCCGACGGAGGAATCGACCTGGGCCAGCAGGCTCGTCGGCATCTGCACGAAACCCATGCCGCGGCGGGTGACGGCCGCGGCGAAGCCGGCAAGATCGCCGACCACGCCGCCGCCCAGCGCCAGCACGATGTCGCGCCGCTCGAGCCGCGCGGCGAGCACCTCGTCGACCACCCGTTCGAGCATGGCGAAACGCTTGGTGGCCTCGCCCGCCGGAACGGTGATCCTGACATGGCGAAGCCCGGCGGCGGCAAGGCTCGCCTCCAGCGCCGGAGCGTGCAGGGCGCCGACGGTCTCGTCGGTGACGATCGCGACCGCGCGGCCGGGAAAGCGCTCGGCCAGCATGGCGCCGGCGCCGCCGATCAGGCCCGGGCCGATGAGGATGTCGTAGGACCGGTCGCCGAGCGCGACCGGAACCTGGGTCGGGCCTTCGGCCCCGGCAATGGCGGTCATGTCTCTTCAGTCCCTCGGGAGCCGAGGAGCCGTTCGGCCAGCACGGCGACCGCCTCCTCGACGATCTCCTCGTGCGAGGCCTCGCGCGAGAGGATGGCGAGATCGGCCTCGGCATAGACGGGATAGCGCTCGTCCATCAGTCGGCGCAGCACGGCCTCGGGGTCGGCCTGCTTGAGGAGCGGGCGGTCGCTGCGCCGGCGCACCCGGCGCATCAGCACGTCGAGATCGGCCTTCAGCCAGAGCGACAGGCCGTTCGCCCGGATATTGGCGCGGGTTTCCGGATTCATGAAGGCGCCGCCGCCGGTCGCGAGAACCTGCGGGCCGTCGCGCAGGATGCGGGCGACGACCCGGACCTCGCCGGCCCGGAAATAGGCTTCGCCGTGTTTTTCGAAGATTTCCGGGATCGACATGACATGCGCCTTCTCGATCTCGTGGTCGGCATCGATGAAGGGCAGGCCGAGGCGCTGGGCGAGCCGGCGGCCGATGGAGGTCTTGCCGGCGCCCATCAGGCCGACGAGCACGATGGAGCGCGTCCCGAGCGCGGCGCGCAGGCGTGTCGTGTCGATATCGGCGATCGTGCCGCCCATGATGCTCCCCGGTTCGTCATCCCCTGTGTCATGAACCGGCGCATAGGGCAACCGCCCGGGGCGGCCGAGGCACATTCTCGCGGCCGGCCTGTGATCATGAGGTCGGCGAGGGCGCCCGTCGCCCGTCCCTGCCAAGGCTTCTCGGGGCCATGGCGGCGGCGAAAGGCGTGATTTGCCTCAACGGCCGCTTCTGCTAGCCTTGATGACGTAACGTCACGTTGCGCGGAGGTCGTCATGGCGACCGAATATTTCGTCGTCGCGGGAGTGCTGGCGCTCGTTGCCTTGGCCTTCGGCGGCCTGGAATTCCTGCTGCTCATCTATGCGACGATCACGCGGATGCTGTCGGGATCCGCCGCGCCCCGGCAACCGCGGGATCCGGCCCCCGGTCGCAGGGACGACGGGCAGCCCTGACCGCGCTCAGGCCGCCTTCATCTCCGTCCGTTCGCGGGCGAGACGGGTGACGGCGGAGAAATCGAGCTTGCCCGAGCCGAGCATCGGCACGGTCGGCACCACGACGACCTCTGCCGGAACCATCAGCTCCGATGCGCCCTTGCCGCGCGCAAAGACCTGGAAATCCGATCTGCTCGCGCCCGCGTGCTCGGTCAGGAGCACGAGCCGTTCACCCTTGCGCGGATCCGGCAGGCTGGCGACGGCCGAGGGTGCGTCCGGCCAGAGCTCGGCGGCGATCGTCTCGACGGCGGCGAGCGAGATCATTTCGCCGCCGATCTTGGCGAACCGCTTGGCGCGGCCCTTGATCGTGACGAAGCCTTGCGCGTCGATGCTGACGATGTCGCCGGTATCGTGCCAGCCGTCCGGCGGCGGTTCGAGCACGCCAGGCCTCTCGGCCCTGAGATAGCCGAGCATGACGTTCGGTCCGCGGACGAGCAGGCGGCCGCCGTCCTCGACGCCAGGCATGGGCTCGAGGCGTGCCTCCATGCCCGGCATGATGCGCCCGACCGTGCCGAAGCGGTTGAACATGGGCGTGTTCAGCGCCAGGACGGGTGCCGTTTCGGTGACGCCGTAGCCTTCGAGGATGCGCAGCCCGAACTTCTCCATATAGGTGCGGCGCGTCGATTCCTTGACCGGCTCGGCGCCGGCGAGGATGTAGCGCAAGGCCCGGAAATCGTAGGGGTGGGCGGCCCGCGCATAGCCCGCCAGGAACGTGTCCGTCCCGAACAGGATGGTGGCGTTGCAGCCATAGACGAGCTCGGGCACCAGCCGGTAGTGCAGCGGCGAGGGATAGAGATAGACCGGCACGCCCGAGACGAGCGGCAGCACCAGGCCCGCGGTCAGCCCGAAGGAATGGAACACCGGCAGGACGTTGAACACCTTGTCGCGCCGGCCGAAATCGATGCGGGCGGCCGCCTGGGCGGCATTCGCCAGCATGTTGGTATGGGAGAGAACGACGCCTTTTGGCGTGCCCTCCGATCCAGACGTGAACAGGATCGCCGCGCGGTCCCCGCCCTTGGCCGGCACGATCGGCCTCCCGTGCCGCCAGAAGGCCTTCAGCTTGTCGGACGTCGAAACGGTCGCTCTGACATCTTCGAGATAGACGACCGCGACGTCGCCGGCGAGGGCCTCGATCAGGCCGCCCATCCGGCCCTTTTCGACGAAGGCCCGGGATGTGACGACGGTCTTGATGTCGGCCGCCTTGCAGGCCGCGGCGATATTGGTCGCGCCGGCAGTGAAATTGATCATCGCCGGCACGCGTGCCGCCGACATCAGGCCGAGCAGCGTCACGGCGGCGCCATTGGCATTGGGCAGCATCACGCCGACGGCCTCGCCCGGGCGGGCCAGCGTCATGAGCTTGCGGCCGACGATGTCGGCGCCGATCAGCAGGCGGCGGTAGGAGAGGGCGCCGGCCATCGGGTCCTCGACCGCGAGGCGGCCCTTGCCTTCGCGCCGCGCGGCCTCGACCACGGCTGCGAAGACGCTGCGGTCGATATCCGTCGTGCGGAAGATGAGGTCGGACATGATGGTGTAGAGGGCCGTGCCGGCGGCCTGGCGGCGCTGCCGCCCGCGCAGGCCCGCGTCGACGGCGAGCTCGACGGGTTCGAGCACATGGACGCGCACCTTCGGGAACCAGCGGCGGCGGACCTGGTCGCGGCCGAGACGGGAGAAGGCGGTCGCTTCCAGGCCGTCGATGCGGACCGGCACGACCTTGGCGCCCGACTTGTCGGCGATCATGGCCGCGCCGTCATAGACCTTCATCAGGCTGCCGGTGACGGTCAGGCGCCCCTCCGGGAAGATGACCAGGCTGTCGCCGCTCTTGACGGCGTTGATCAGCGTGCGGGTTGCCAGCGGCCGGGTCGGATCGAGCGGCATGGCGCGGGTCAGGCGCAGGAACGGCTTGACCCACCAGCGCTGCGCGATGGTGTGATCGATCGCGAAGACCGGCTCCTTGTCGAGGATCGACAGGGCCACTGCCGCGTCGAGGAAGCTCACATGGTTGAGTGCGATGATCGCATTGGGGCCGGCCTTGGCGATATTGTCCTGGCCGGTGACTTCGAGTCGGTAGAAGGCGCGCAGCACGATCGAGACGGCGTCAAGCAGCGGGTTGGTCGGCAGGACCATGACGATCCAGGCGGCCGCGGCCAGCGTCGACAGGCCGATGACCAGGAAGAGCTGCGCCAGGGTGAGGCCGGCGGCCTGCAGCAGCGCGACGACGACGGCGCCGGCCACCATGAAGGCGGCCGAGAGGACGTTGATGGCCGCGACGATGCGGGCGCGCTTGTCGGCAGGGGCCCAGGCCTGGGCCGCCGCAAAGGAGGGCACGATGAAGACGCCGCCGGCGACGGCGAGGCCGGCGAGGTCCAGCCCGACCCGGCGCGCGGTGCTCTCGGCGAAGAATTCGGCGATGCCGACCGCCGGCTGGTGGGCGGCAATCCCCCAGGTCGTCCAGGCGAGGTCGAGCGCGAACAGGCCCATGATGGCGCAGGCGATCGGCACCGGCAGCAGCACGATCCGGCCGCTCGACAGGAACGAACCGATGCCGGACCCGATGGCGACCGCGACGGTGAAGACGGCGAGATAGACGCTGACGACGAGCTCGGTGCCGCCCATGCCGTTCTTCACGAGCGAGGGCAGCAGCGACATGACGATGGCGCCGATCAGCCAGAACAGGCTGACCATCACGCCCGTGCGCCAGAGCCGCCCGTCGGACCAGAGATCGGCGAGGAGGTCGCGCGTCGAGCGGACAATGTTGCGGTCGACCTTGAGGTCCGGCGCCGCGGCCTGCGTTTTCGGGATGAACAGCGTCGCGCCCCAGCAGAGCAGGGCAAAGGCCATGACGAGGCCGCCGAGCGAAGCCGCATCGCCGCCTTCCCGCGCGGTCATGCCGCCGGCAATGGTGCCGAGCAGGATGGCGATGAAGGTGGCGCTTTCGATCAGCGCATTGGCCGCCGGCAGCTCCGCGCGTTCCAGATGATCGGGCAGGATGCCGTATTTGATCGGCCCGAACAGCGCGGCGATGATGCCGAAGAGCCCCAGGGCGGCGAACAGGACCGGCACCGAGTGCAGGCTGAAGCCGAGCACGGCGACGCCGGAGGCGCCGATCTCGGCGAGCTTCAGGCGGCGGGCGATGAGGGCCTTGTCATGCCGGTCGGCCAATTGGCCGCCAAGGCCCGAGAGCAGGAAGAAGGGCGCGATGAAAATGCCGCCGGCGAGCGTCACCAGCGCTTCGCCATGCGATCCCGCCAGCTTGTAGAGGATGATGAAGACGAGCGCATTCTTCAGGAAATTGTCGTTGAAGGCCGAAAAGAACTGGGCCCAGAACAAGGGCGCGAAGCGCCGCTGCAACATCAGTGAGCTGACCATGAAGACCTGCTGAAATGAGGAAAGGTCTGTGCGTCAAGGCAAGAGAGGCGGAGGAGACAAGAGGGAGACGTCGTTGCCGGTGGAGCAGGCTTGCGATCGGCTCGCTCTTGTCGTGTCGGAGTATCGAAACAAGTCGACGATCAAGCAGGCGATTTTCCGGCGTCCAGCAACAGACGCTCAGTTCGGGCGTCCTCAATACGGTTCACCAGCTTGGTTGCTTCATGCATGTCGCGCACGGTTTTGGTCATGGTGATGCACGACTGAACCAGCATGACGCAGCCCATCGCGAGATAGCCCTTGGCCCACCAGTCCAGCGGCAGGAACAGGATGCCCGCACCGACCATGGCGGCGGCTCCGAAGAACGATGCATAGGTGAATGTAACCCAAGCACCACTGTGTGGTACGGCATTTTGATTCATGGTCGATTCCCCGAAAACCTGGAAACAGGAAGAATTTCTACGGTGATTGATAGTCGCCATCTTGCTGACAGCAGGCAGATAATTGTCCTGCCTAGGGGAAAGAGAATCTTTCGCCTATTTGGTGTTCTCGATTCGAGGTTAACCCATGGTGAGCTTATGAAGGGAATGCTCGTTGTGCTGGCTGAGCATTTCCCTGGCGCAGGCGGAGAAGAACGTCGTCAGCAGTCGGCCGTAGCCGTGCTCCATAACCTTTGGCAGCGAGTTTTTCGGTCACCGTGCCAATCGCGGCGCCATCCAGCTCATCGAGTGCCGCGGCGGCCGCCTCGGCCTCGTTCTGGCGTTCGCGGAGGCGTTCCAGAGTGCGTTCCGCGTCGGCAAGGGAGGCTTCGCCGGGCCTTGCGCTATCGAGAGCGACGCGACGGAGGTCGCGGACTGCTTCGCCGGCGCGGGCAAGACGACGCCCGCGTTCCAGGTCGGCGATGCGGGCCTGTGCCTGCGTGACGTGCCTGCGTAGCCGAAGAATGTCGGCCGCGAACAGCGCCTGGGCGGCCGTGGCGGCGGCGCGGTCTGCTTCCAGGGTGGCGATGACCTCGGCACCCTCGCGCGCCGCTTCTTCGTCACCTGCCGCGATTGCCGCGCCCACACGCTGCTCGAGGTCGGCAATGCGGCCGCTTGTCGTCGCGATCCGTGCAGTCTCTTGTCCATCTTGCGCGATAGCGAGGGACAGCGCCTTCTTGGCTCGCCCGAAGGCGCCGGCGGCATCGCGCATCTGCTGATCGAGGATAACGAGAGCGTTGCGCTCGGCGATCGTTTCACCGGCCTGGCCGACATGCCCGCGCAGCAGGGTAATTATGGTCTTGAACATGCGCTTTCTCTCCCGTGAACGATGTTCAAGGGAGTCTCTATCGCAATCTTGAACGATGTTCAAGCAGCATTTGAGCGTCGTTCATAGCGCGCTGGCATTTGGTAAATAAAGGCCGAGCGCCGGTCGCTAACCAGTGACCTTTCTGGTGTCGATAGCCTCAGCGATCGCCACCAGCCGTGCCGCCATCTCGGCGTGCAGGCGCTCGACCATGCGGCCTTCGACCTGCAGGGCGCCTTTGGCGGCGTTTTCGGGCAATGCGAAGGCCGCAATGATCTTGCGCGCCCAGGCGACCTCGGCCTCGGCCGGCGAGAAGGCGGCGTTGCAGCCCGCGATCTGGTTCGGATGGATCAGCGTCTTGCCGTCGAAGCCCATGTCGCGGGCCTCGGCGCATTCCCTGGCGAAACCGGCCTCGTCGGCGATCTCGTTCCAGACACCGTCGATGATGACGAGGCCATGGGCCCGGGCCGCGGCGAGGCAGGTCATCAGCCAGGCGTTCATCGGCGCCCGACCGGGCACGATGCGCGCGCCGGTTTCCTTGGCGAGATCGTTGGTGCCCATGACGAAGCCCGAGAGGCGCGTCGTGGCATCGGTCGCGGCGGCGGCGATGGCCCCGGCATTGAGCATGGCGAGCGGCGTTTCCATCATGGCCCAGACGCGGACATGGCCGGGGGTGCCAGCGGCGGCGAGCGCCCGGCCGGCGCCGAGCAGGTCGCCCGGACCGTTCACCTTGGGGATCAGGATCACGTCCGGCCCGGTCGCCGCGACGGCGGAGAGGTCGGCCTTGCCCCAGGCCGTGTCCAGGCCGTTGATGCGCACCACGACCTCGCGGTGGCCGAAACCGCCGGCGGTGACGGCGGCGGCGACCTGCTCGCGTGCGACCGCCTTGGCATCGGGCGCAACGGCGTCCTCGAGATCGAGGATCACGACGTCGGCGGCGAGCGCGCGGGCCTTTTCGAGCGCCCGGGCATTGGAGCCGGGCATGTAGAGCACCGAACGGCGCGGGCGATTGGTGGCGACCAGATTCGACATGGCAAGCGATCCGAAAAGAGGCTATGCGGCTTCAATGTGGGCCAGAGGCTAGCTGCCTTGCGGCGCGCATGCCATCGTCCTTTCGCGCGATGGTGTTCCACGCCGATCGAAAGTGCTCGCAACGTGACCGATACGGATGTTCTGATCGTGGGCGGCGGGATCATGGGGTCCTGCGCCGCCTATTTCCTCAAGAAGGAGCTGGGTTTTGCCGGCTCGGTGCGGGTCATCGAGCGTGATCCGACCTATGCGCAGTCCTCGACGACGCTGTCGGCGGCCTCGATCCGCCAGCAGTTCTCGACGCCCGAGAACATCCGGATGAGCCGGTTCGGCATCGATGTGATCCGCTCGCTCGGCCAGCGCTTCGGCAGCGAAGCCGATATCGGCTTCCACGAGGGCGGCTATCTGATCCTGGCGAGCGAGACCGGCCGGAGCGTGCTGGAAGCCAACTGGCGGACCCAGACCGCGGAAGGCGCCGACATCCTGCTCCTGTCTCCGGACGAGCTGAAGCAGCGCTTTCCCTGGCTCAGCACCGAGGAGCTTGCCGCCGGCGCCTTCGGCCGTACCGGCGAAGGCTGGTTCGACGCGGCCATGCTGCTCGACCTGTTCCGCAAGGCGGCGCGCGCGGCCGGTGCCCAATACCAGAAGGCGGACGTGCAGCGCCTCACGCGCAGCGGCGGCCGGATCACCGGGGCGGTGCTCGACGACGGCACGACGGTGACCTGCAACACGCTGGTTCTGGCGGCCGGAGCCTGGGCCGGGCGGCTCGCGGCGACAGCCGATATCGACCTGCCGGTCGAGCCGCGCAAGCGCACGGTCTTCGTCGCCAAATGCCCGGCGAGCTTTGCCGGCATGCCGCTGATCGTCGATCCGTCGGGGGTCTGGCTGCGGCCGGAGCGCGACCTGATCATCGGCGGCTGGGGGCCCGGCGAAGCCGATCCCGATCCGGCGGCCTATGGCGATTTCGAGCCGAACCACGACGAGTTCGAGGCGCATGTCTGGCCGGCCTGGGCAACACGCGTGCCGGCGCTCGAGGAACTGAGGCTGATCCGCGCCTGGGCCGGTCACTATGATTTCAACACGCTCGACCACAATGCCGTGCTCGGGCCGCATCCCGAGGTCGCCAATCTGCAGTTCATCAACGGCTTTTCGGGCCATGGCCTGCAGCAGGCGCCGGCGGCCGGCCGCGCCGTCGCCGAGCAGATCGTGCATGGCGGCTATCGCACGCTCGACCTTTCCGTCTTCGGCTACGATCGTATTGTCCGCGGCGAACCCGTCCTCGAGTTGAACGTTATCTGACCGTCCGCACGCCGGACCGGCAGGAGATCCTTCACATGAAAGTCTGCATCTATGGCGCCGGAGCGGTCGGCGGCCATCTTGCCGCTCGACTGATCGCCAAGGGTGATGCCGAGATCTCGGTGGTGGCGCGGGGCGCCCATCTCGCCGCCATCAGGGACAGGGGCCTGTTCCTGGAGACCGGCGGCGAGGTGATCGGCGGCAAGCCGGCCGCCGCGACAGACGATCCGGCCGAGCTGCCGCCGCAGGATCTCGTCGTGCTGACGCTGAAGGCGCCGGCCCTGCCCGGCATCGCCAGGCCGCTGAAGGCACTGCTCGCGCCGAGCGCGGCCGCCCTGTTCTTCACCAACGGCATCCCCTGGTGGTGGCGCTACGGCATCGACGACGGCGGTTCGCTGCCGCTGCTCGATCCCGAAGGCCTGCTCTGGCGCGAGCTCGGTCCGGAATGCGTGCTCGGCGGCGTGGTCTATTCGTCGAATGCGCTGAAGGAGCCCGGCGTCGTCACGCATTTCGCCTCCAACAAGTGGATCATCGGCGATCCGACCGGCGACCGCTCGCCGCGTGGCGAAGCCGCCTCCGAACTGTTGGAGGCCGCCGGCCTCAACGCGCCGGTCTCCGAGGACATCCGGCGCGACATGTGGGAGAAATTGTTCCGCAATGTCGGCGGCAATCCGCTGTCGGCGCTGACCCGCATTCCGACGTCGGATTGGGGGACGGCGCCCGGTATCGGCGAGGTCAGCCGCGGCATGATCGCCGAAACGGTGGAGGTCGCCCGCGCGCTCGGCTGGGATCTCGGCGAGGAAACCGACATCGACGCCATCGCCAATCCGGCGCCCGGCCGCACGGGCGGGCGCTCCTCCATGCTGCAGGACGTCGAAGCCGGCCGGCCGATGGAAGTCGAGGCCATTGTCGGCCAGGTGCAGGCCTTCGCCCGCGAGGCCGGCGTCGCGACGCCGACCATCGACGTCATCCTGCCGCTGATGCGCGGGCTCGACGCGGCGATCCGCAGCCGGCGCGAGGGGTGATTGTCGCGAGCCAATATGGTCGCGCTGCATAAAGGTTAGCCGTGGTTCGAGGCTCGCCTTCGGCTCGCACCTCACCATGAGGATCGTAGAGTATTGCAGCAGTGACAGTGCCGGATGCTCGTCAAACGCGTCGCTTCATGCGCATGCTTGGTGCCGTGCCCAGAACTCCTCATGGTGAGGTGCGAGCGCAGCGAGCCTCGAACCACCGCTAACCTTGGCGCAAAGCGCCCATTTTCGATTTTTGCCTCACCGAAAACCTCTGCTTCGCCCGGATCCTGCCGGGCGAAGCGTTCTCGCGCCAATCCGGCTCAGGCGTTGGCCATCGGCCGGCGCCGCACGTCGGGGCGCAGGTGCTGGTAGGGGATGATGCCGGTATCGTCGAGCGCCGCGCCGGGCGAGGCGCCGACCACGACGCTGTCGGCATAGGGCTGCCAGTCGCCGCGGAAATGCACCGAGCTCTTCAGCACGACCACCTTGTAGCCGGTAATGTCGATGCCGAGATGGGTCGCGACCGCGATGCAGTGCGGCTGCTGGCGCACCGAGCAGACGACGACGTCGATGCCGCCGATCCGGAGCCAGGCCGAGGGACCCATCTGGATCGGCTGGCCGCCGACCATCGGGCCGGTGCCGGTGAAGCGGCCGTCGGAAACGGCCTTCACTTCGGCCTTGACCTCGAACGGCTCCTCGCCCGGTCCCGTGCCGTTCGCCCCGAAGGTGACGGTGACATGGCCGCCGACGCCGGCTTCGCGCGCGGCGAGCGCGATGGCCGGCTCGTGGAACAGCGCGGCCAGCGTGTTCTCCGCCTTGCGGGCGACCAGCGCCTTCAGGAAGCCGGTGGTCGCCGAGGCACCGCCGGCGCCGGGATTGTCCTGAGTGTCGGCGATGATGACCGGCCGCGAGGCCGTGCGGGCGCGCCTGAAGGCGATGTCGAGCGCTTCGTCCTGGGGCTTGGCGAGATGTTCGAGGAAGGCGGCTTCCGCGCGCAGCACGGCCTTGGTCAGCCGGTCGACCGCGGCGTCCACGGCCGGCTGGTCGCCGCCATAGCCCATGACGGTCGCGCCCATGTCGAAGATGTCGGCCGAGGGGAAGCCCGGGCAGAGCGACAGGTGCACGCCGGTTTCCGCCTCGATCTCCTCGAGCAGCGCATAGAGCCCTTTCATCGGCTCGATCATCGAGCAGCCGGAGGCGATCGGGATGAGGAAGGGCAACTGGCGGAAGGCGCGGGCCGGCCGCGGCCCCCACGACCTGACGGCGTCGAGCCAGCGGGCGACGCGCTGGCCGGTCTGCAGCCAGTCGATATGCGGATAGGTGCGATAGGCCGACATGAAGCTGGCATTGTCGACCATGCGCCGGGTGACGTTGGCATGCAGGTCGAGGGAGGCGACCACCGGCATGTCGGGGCCGACGAGACGGCGCACGCGGTGCAGCAGCTCGCCTTCGGCATCCTCGATCGTCTCGGTGGTCATGGCGCCGTGCAGTTCCAGGAACACCGCATCTGGCGCGCTGTCGGCAATGTCGGCGAGCAGATAGGAGGCGGCGCGTTCGAAGACGCTGTCGGCGACGCGTCCGGACGGCTGGGCGAAGGACCAGGACAGCGGCACGATCTTGTGGCCGCTGGCGATCGCCACGTCCATGAAGCCGGTGATGGCGACGTTGAAGGGCGCGAACTTGGCCGGAATGCTGTCGCCGCGCGTGAAGCCGGGCCAGGCGCCGTCCTGGTTGAAGCTCGCCCAGCCGGTGGGTTCCGGGACGAAAGTGTTGGTCTCGTGCAGAAAGCCGCCGCAGGCGATGCGCATGTCCGGAACATCCTTGAAGGTTCGTGGCGTCCTATTGGTGACCGATCCCCGCCCATGCGTCATCCCCGGCGGCGGCTTGCCTGCGATGCGATCGCCGTGGGGCGGGCGGCGGAGGGCCCTGTCAGGCGCAGCAAGGCCCGGCAAAGGCCCGCAATGGTCCTGCCGGTCCATTTGAGCGATGCCGAACTCCCGATAGACTGGCGCGGCCGCTTCGAAACGTCGCGGCGCGCCGGGCCGGCCGAAACGACGGACAGTCCATGCCGCATGTTCACGTGACGGGGACCGACCGTCGTTCCGATGTCGTGGTGGCGGTCGAGGATGCCGGGCAATGGCACATGCTGCTGCCCTTTGCCGGGCACAAGGTCGCGCGGGCGGCCGCGATGGGCCGCGACCGCGTCCTTTGCCTCTCCGACAAGGGGCATCTCGCCCTCATCGACTTCCGGCGTCGGCGCGGCCGCATGTCGTGCCGGTGGCGACCTTCGCCAAGGCCGCCATCGACGAAGCCTTGCGGGGCCTTGCCCGCGACATCAGCGAGCGGCTTGCCGATCTCCTGCAGGAGGACATGCTGGAGATCGTGTTCAAGGTCGCCGGGACAAACGTGACGGAGAGGGCCTTCTTCGCACGCGTGACGAAGGCGCGCATCGACGTGACCGAAAGCCTGCGGGCGCTGATCGCTGCCTATCTGCAGGCGCAGCCGGCAGCGGTCGAAGCCAAGAGCCTCTTCAGGCAGATCTGGGGGCCGGATGGCACGGGCGCCCCCGGCCCGGCCATGGCGGCGCTGCTCGCCCTCGATCCCGCCGCGCATGACCTGTTCCGGGACTATCTCGCCCGGCGCGACGGTGAGCACGAAACCCACGCGACCGACGTGATCATGCGCGACTATATCGCCGCAGCGGGTTGGCGCGACCGTGCCGCGATCGCCTTCGGCGTCTTTTTCGCGCTGATCCGGCACAGGGACGGGCGCGAGGCGATCGCCGGCGGCCTGCTCGACGAATATGGGCTCATGCAGGCGGCCGAGACCATGATCGGTCCGGCCGACCTTGCCGACCTGATCGCCACGGAAATCGACCGCTTCGTCGTCACGCCGGGGTTGGACCAGGGCTCCGGACGGGATCTCTACCTCGCCCTGCAGCCGAGCCTCGACATGACCTCCCATGGCCGGCAGGTGCTGGCGCTTCTCGCCGCCGCGGGCCAGCCGGTGCCGGCGCGCGCCCAGGAGGCACGTGGGCTCGATGCCGGCTTCGTGGAGGCCGCTGCGCAGCAGGAGCGCGCGCCGCAAAGGCCTGCGCGGCCCTGGTGGGCGCGCCTGCTCGGCCGATAGGCGCGGACGGCCTGGCGCGCACCTCTGGCGATGCGATTGCAGCGGGGCTGCGATCGCCAGCCGTGGCTGGCGGCAAAAGCACAGGCTGATAGCCTCGGCTCAAGTCCCGCGGCAGCGGGCGGTTGGGGGAGGCCATTCGTGACCAAGCAGTCCTGGATTCGTGCAGGGGGAGCGACCCGCAGATCGGTGGCCGCCGGCCTGCTGGCGCTCGCATCCGCCCGGGCCGCCGCCGCCGAGGACTATCCCGGCAGCCGGCCCATCCGCGTGGTTGTGCCTTTTGCCGCCGGCGGCGGCACCGACGCGATCACCCGGATCGTCGCCGAACATGTCGCCAAGAGCTGGGGCGCGGCGGTCGTCATCGAGAACAAGCCCGGCGGCGGCACGATGATCGGTGCGCAGGCGGTCGGAGCGGCTCCCGCCGACGGCTATTCGGTGCTCGCGGTTTCCAACAGCTTTCTCGTCTCGCCGCTGCTGGCCGAGCGCGCGCCCTATGACAGCGGCCGGGATTTCACCGCAGTCGCGCTGATGGCGTCGAGCCCACATGTTCTGGTGGTCAACCCGGCCGTTCCCGCCCGTACGCTCGGCGAGCTGACCGCCTGGGCCAGGGCGCACGCGGCGACGGCCGGCTTTGCCTCGTTCGGCCGCGGCGCGTCGAACCATCTCGGCTTCGAGGTGCTGAAGCGCCGCCTCGGCCTCGACATCGTGCATGTTCCCTATAACGGCAGCGCGCCGGCGATGAAGGACCTGATCGGCGGCCATGTGCCGATGATGCTCGGCGACCTGCAGAACGTGCGCGAGCAGATCACGGCCGGCACGCTGCGCGCCATCGCCGTCGCCAACGAGGTGCGGCTCGCTTCGCTCCCGGACGTGCCGACGGTCGCGGAGGCCGGCATAGCCGGCTTCACCTCGAAGTCCTGGTTCGGCCTGGTGATGCGCGCCGGCACGCCCGGCCCGATCGTCGCCAAGTGGAACGCCGCCGTGCTCGCGGCGCTGGCCGATCCCGAGGTGCGCGCCCGGCTGGAACCGCATGGCGTGACGCTCGGCGACATGTCGGCGCCGGAATTCGGGGCCTTCCTGGCGCGCGAGACCGACAATGCGGCGAACACCATCCGCCTCGCCGGCCTGAAATAGCGCGCGCCGGTCATAGCCCGCGAAAAAGGGCCGCCGCTTTGCCGCGACGGCCCTCCGTTTCGATCCGCGCGAGCGGGTGGTCAGCCCATGGTCGGGATGACGAAGCTCGCCCCGTCCTTGATGCCCGAGGGCCAGCGCGAGGTGACCGTCTTGGTCTTGGTGTAGAAGCGGAACGCGTCCGGGCCGTGCTGGTTGAGGTCGCCGAAGGCCGAACGCTTCCAGCCGCCGAAGGTGTAGTAGGCCAGCGGCACCGGGATCGGCACGTTGACGCCGACCATGCCGACTTCGACCTTGGCGGCGAAATCGCGGGCGGCATCGCCGTCGCGGGTATAGATGGCGACGCCGTTGCCATATTCATGGTCGTTGGCGAGCGACAGGGCCTCGCCATAGGTCTTGGCGCGCACCACCGACAGGACCGGGCCGAAGATCTCCTCGCGATAGATCCGCATGTCCTTGGTGACGTTGTCGAACAGGCAGCCGCCCATGTAGAAGCCGTTCTCGTAGCCCTGCATCTTGAAGCCGCGGCCGTCGACGACGAGCTTGGCGCCTTCCTTGACGCCGATATCGACGTAGCCCTTGACGCGCTCCAGGGCCTGGGCCGTGACGAGCGGGCCGAAATCGGCATCGGCCGAGGTCGACGGGCCGATCTTCAGGCTTTCGACACGCGGCACCAGCCGGTCCATCAGCCTGTTGGCGGTGTCCTCGCCGACCGGCACGGCCACCGAGATCGCCATGCAGCGCTCGCCGGCAGAACCGTAGCCGGCTCCGATCAGGGCGTCGGCCGCCTGGTCGAGATCGGCATCGGGCATGATGATCATGTGGTTCTTGGCGCCGCCGAAGCACTGCACGCGCTTGCCGCTGGCGCAGCCGCGCGAATAGACATATTCGGCGATCGAGGTGGAGCCGACGAAGCCGACCGCCTTGATGTCGGGATCGTCAAGCACGGCGTCGACCGCTTCCTTGTCGCCGTTGACGACGTTGAAGATGCCCGGCGGCAGGCCGGCCTCGAGGAACAGCTCGGCCAGCATCAGCGGCACGCCAGGATCGCGCTCCGAGGGCTTCAGCACGAAGGCGTTGCCGGCGGCGATCGCCGGGCCGGCCTTCCACAGCGGGATCATGGCCGGGAAGTTGAACGGGGTGATGCCGGCGACCACGCCGAGCGGCTGGCGCATCGAATAGATGTCGATGCCGGGGCCGGCGCCCTCGGTATATTCGCCCTTCATCATCTGCGGCGCGCCGATCGAGAACTCGATCACTTCGAGGCCGCGCTGGATGTCGCCCTTGGCGTCGGCGACCGTCTTGCCGTGCTCGCGGGCGAGCAGATCGGCCATCTTCTCGTTGTCGCGGGCGCAGAGCTCCAGGAACTTCATGAGCACGCGGGCGCGGCGCTGCGGATTGGTCGCGGCCCAGGCCGGCTGGGCGGCCTTGGCGTTCTCGACCGCGGCGCGAACCTCGGCCTTGGTGGCGAGCGCAACCTTGCCGAACACCGAGCCGTCGAGCGGCTGGAACACGTCGGCGGTGCGGCCCGACTGGCCGGCGACATGCTTGCCGCCGATGAAATGACCGTAATTGCGCATGGGGATCCTCCTGTGTCGTGCTTCTTTCGAAACGCGGTGCGTGACGAATGTCCTTCGGTTCCGGCATTCGCTTCCGGTGGACACCCGCGCGCGGATGTCGGGACCGAAGGACACTTGCGAGTTCGGCGACAACTAACGTGCAACCGTGCCGGAACCAATGACGAAGATCGCGCATGCATTGTGCGAAAATTGGCGTAAGATCGGCGCATGACGCCAAACTGGGATCATGTCCGGGTGTTCCTTGCGGTGGCGCGCACCGGCCAGTTCCTGTCGGCGGCGCGCACCCTGGCGCTCGATCACGCCACCGTCGCCCGGCGCATGTCGGCGCTGGAGGCGGCGCTCGGGACGCAGCTGTTCTCGCGCTCCACCGCCGGCGTGACGCTGACGCTCGCCGGCGAGAAGTTTCTGAGCGCGGCCGAAGGCATGGAGACCGCCTGGCTCGATGCCCAGGCGAGCATCGCCCAGGCCGACCGCGTGGTCTCCGGCACGGTGCGGATCGGCGCCCCCGAAGGTTTCGGCGCGCTGTTCCTGGCGCCGCGCCTCGGCCGGCTCGTCGAGCGCCATCCCGACCTCACCGTGCAGCTCGTGCCGCTGCAGCGGACCTTGTCGCTGTCGAAACGCGAGGCCGACCTCGCGATCGTCATCGACCCGCCCAAGGACGGCCGGCTGACGGTGCGCAAGCTGACCGACTACGGCCTCGGCCTCTATGCCGCGCGCGACTATTTCGCCCGCCACAGGATACCGACCAGTCCGGACGAGCTGAAGCGGCATCTGCTGGTCACCTCCGTGCAGGATCTGCACTATTCGGAGGCGCTGACCTATTATGCGCCGGCTTTCGATCACGACCAGCGCCGCCTCGAATGCGCGAGCGTCATGGCCCAGGTCGAGGCGGTCAAGGCCGGCGTCGGCATCGGCATCCTGCACGACTATGCCGCGCGCGGCGTGCCGGGTCTCAATCCGGTCCTGCCGGGCCTCGTCATCCGGCGCACCTATCATCTGGTCGCCCATGTCGACACCCGCCGCATCGCCCGCGTCGACGAAGCCTACCGCTTCATCGTCGGCGAGGTGGAGATCGCCGGCAGCCTGTTCTCGTGACGATCATCCAAGGCGCGTCGTCGCAAGGTGATGCGCGCTGCACAACCGCCAGTCGTGGTTCGAGGCTCGCCTTCGGCTCGCACCTCACCATGAGGAATGGGGAGCGCTGCATCAGGGACCGTACCGGGTACCCGCCATGCATGCCGCTTCATGAGCCGGCTTGGCGCCATTCCCAACACTCCTCATGGTGAGGTGCGAGCCCTCTTGGGCGAGCCTCGAACCACAGCAGCGTTTGGTGCAGAGAGCATCAGCCGCCCAAAAAAGAAGCCTGGTGTCCGCGGTGGCGGAACCGCGGACACCAGGCCCGAGCCTTTCCCGGTCTACGGCGGCGCCGGGAAAGGAAACCGTCGGTCGCGCGGCTATTCGGCCGCGACCCTGATCGAAGGCTGCGCAGCATGCGGCGGGGCCTGAGGCGCGCCGTGACGATGGCCGCCATGTGCTTCGTCCGCCTCGTCGGCGGGGCCGACGAAACGGCCGAAGATCCAGCCGAAGAACCGTCCGACATCGTCCATGACAGTGTAGAATGACGGCACAAAGACAAGGCTGAGCACGGTCGAGACGATCAGGCCGCCGATCACCGCGATCGCCATCGGCGCGCGGAATTCGCCGCCGTCGCCGGTGCCGAGCGCCGGCGGGATCATGCCGACGGCCATGGCGATGGTGGTCATGATGATCGGCCGAGCCCGCTTGCGGCCGGCGTCCAGCATGGCCTCGGTGCGCGGAACGCCCTCGCGCACCCGCTCGACCGCGAAGTCGACCAGCATGATGGCGTTCTTGGTGACGATGCCCATCAGCATGAGGATGCCGATGACCACAGGCATGGAAATGGCGTTGTTGGTCAGCAGCAGCGCTATGATGACGCCGCCGAGCGACAGGGGCAGCGACATCAGGATGGTCAGCGGCTGGAACAGCGAGTGGAACAGCAGGACCAGCACGCCGAGCACCATCAGGATGCCGGTGCCCATGGCGATCGCGAAGCCCTGGAACACCTCGGCCATGATCTCGGCGTCGCCGCCGCGCTGGAACGACACGCCGGGGGGCAGGTTCTTCGCAGCCGGCAAAGCATAGATCATTTCGAGCGCCGGGCCGATCTCCAGTCCCGGCGTCAGGTCGGCGCCGATATTGATGCGGCGCGCGCGGTTGAACCGCTCGAGCGAGGACGGGCCCTGGCCGAAGCTCACCTCGGCAACCGCGCTCAGCGGCACCTGCGCGCCGGTCGCCGTCGTCACGGTGAGCTGCGAGAGCAGGTCGACGTCGGTGCGCGCGGCGGTGTCGAGCTGGACCCGGATCGGGATCAGCCGGTCGCCGGCATTGAAGCGGGCGAGGTTGGGGGCGATGTCGCCGATCGTGGCGATCCGCACGGCCTCCGAGATCTGGTCGGTGGTGACGCCGTAGCGCGCGGCTTCGTCCGGCCGCGGCACGACGCGGATTTCCGGCCGGTCGAGGCCGGCGGCGGCGGCGACGTTGACGAAGCCCGGCAGGCGCCGCATCTCGGTCTCGAGGTCGGCGACCGCCTTGTTCAGGTTGGCGACGTCGTTGCCGCGCACGATGATGGAAAGCTCGCGCTCGCCGTTGCCGCCGATGTAATAGGCGCGGATGTCGGGGATTTGCGCGAACAGGCCGGACACGGCCTGCTGGATCTGGCGCTGCGTGCGCGAGCGCTCGGTCTTGTGGACGAGCTTGACGATGACCGTGGCGCGCCGGATCTCGCGGACGCCGATCGGATTGGCGCCGCCGATCGAAATGATCGAGCGCGTCTCGGGAATTTCACGGCGGATGAGGGCGGCGAGCGCGTCGGTGCGCCGCTGCGTGTCCTCCAGGGTCGAGCCGGGCGGCAGCTCCACCGAGATGACGAAGCGCGAATCGTCGGGAAACGGCACGAAGCCGGTCGGCAGGAAACGGATCGCGTAGATCGAGACCGCGAAGACGACCAGGCCGGCGATCAGCGTGACGTAGCGCCAGCGCATGGTGCCGGACAGGAAGCGCAGATAGCCGCGCATCAGCGCGCCGTCCTTTGGCTCGCGATGGCTGTGGCTGCGCAGGAAGTAGGCCGCCAGCATCGGCGTGATCAGCCGCGCCACCAGGAGCGAGAACAAAACGGCGATCGCCACCACCAGGCCGAACTGCTTGAAGTACTGGCCGGCAATGCCGCCCATGAACGAGACCGGCGCGAACACGGCGACGATGGTCAGCGAGATGGCGATGACCGCAAGCCCGATCTCGTCGGCGGCCTCCATGGCCGCGCGATAGGGCGACTTGCCCATCTTCATGTGCCGGACGATGTTTTCGATCTCGACGATGGCATCGTCCACCAGGATGCCGGTGACGAGAATGATCGCGAGCAGCGAGACCAGGTTGAGCGAGAAGCCCATCAGCTCCATCGCCCAGAAGGTCGGGATGATCGAGAGCGGCAGCGCGATGGCCGAGATCAGCGTCGCCCTGAAGTCGCGCAGGAACAGGAACACGACGATGACCGTGAGCAGCGCGCCCTCGGCCAGCATCTCCATGGCCGAATGGTAGTTGCCCGCGGTGTCGTTGACCGAATTGTCGACCTCGTTGAACACGATGTTCGGATAGGCCTTGCGCATCTCGTCGATGCGGGCGCGGGCGAGGGCGGCGACGCGGACGTCCGAGGCGCCCTTCGAGCGGTAGATCTGGAAGGCCACCATCGGCGTCTCGCCGTTGATGCGGGCGAAGGCGCGCGGCTCCTCGTAGAGATCGGTGACCTCGCCGAGGTCGGAGAGGCGCACCTCGCGCCCGCCCGGCAGCACGATCTTGGTCGCGGCAAGGCTCTCCACCGTCGCGGCGGAGGCGAGCGTGCGGATCGACTGCTCCTGGCCGGCGACATCGCCGCGGCCGCCGGCGAGATCGACATTGGTCGCGCGAAGCTGGCGGCTGACGTCGCCGGCGGTGATGCCGAGCGCCATCAGCCGGTCGGGGACGAGCGACACGCGGATCTCGCGGGTGACGCCGCCGTAGCGGCTGATGCGGCCGATGCCCTTCAGCCCCTGCATCTCGCGGCGGACCACGTCGTCGACGAACCAGGAGAGCTGTTCCATGGTCATGGCGGGGTCGGTCACCGCCACGGTCATGATCGGCTGGTTCTCGATGTCGACACGCTCGATGATCGGCTCGTCGATGGTGCGCGGCAGTTCGGCGCGGATCTTGGCGATGGCGTCCTTGACGTCGGTCAGCGCGCGGTCGGTCGGCACTTCCAGGCGGAACTCGACCAGCGTCACCGAACTGCCGTCGGTGAGGGTGGTCATGACGTTCTTGACGCCGGTGATATTGGCGACCGCCTCCTCGATCTTGCGGGCGACCTGCGTTTCGAGCTCGGCGGGCGCGGCACCCGACTGGGTCACCGTGACCGAGACGAAGGGCACGTCGATATTGGGAAAGCGCGTGATCGGCAGGTTGAGGAAGCTCATCCAGCCGAGAAAGCAGAGGACCACGAACAGCACGATCGCGGGGACCGGCTGGCGGATCGAATAGGCGGAGATGTTCAGGGACATGGCGAGCGCGATGCCTCGTTCAGCGTGTGGCCAGCGCCACCGGCGTCACCCGGTCGCCGTTGCGGACGAAGCTGCCCGACACCGCCACGACCTGCTCGCCGGCCTTGAGGCCCTCGCGAATCTCGATGCGGTTGTCGGCGCGCAGGCCCGGCACGACGGGGCGGGTCTCGACCACGCCGTCCCTGACCACCTGCACGGTGATCGCGCCCTGGGCGAACATGACCGCCGAGAGCGGCACCAGCACACCCTCGGAGCGCGCCACCTCGACCAGTGCGCGGCCGAACGCGCCGACCGGGGGCCTGGCGTCGCCGGTCAGCGCAATGCGCACGCGGCCGAGGCGATTGGTCCGGTTCACCTCCGGGGCGACGAGGCGCACGCGGCCGGGCAGCGGCTGGTCGGAGCCGGCGGCATCGATGGCCGCGCCCTGCTCGGGCCTCAGCTTGGCGAGCGTCGTCTCGGGAACGTCGCCTTCGAGCTCGATCAGGCCGCCGGACATGACGCGGAACAGCGGCTCGCCGGCGGCGGTCGCCACCATGCCCTGGCGCGCCGTGCGCCGCGAGACGATGCCGGCCACCGGCGTGCGGATCTCGGAGCGGGCGATGCGCAGCTCGATGTCGCGGCGCTGGGCGCGGGCCAGCGTCAGGTCGGCCTCGCCGAGCTGCAGCGCGTGATTGGCGGCCTCGAGCCGGGCGGCGGCGGCGCGCGATGCCGACAGGCGCTGGTCGAGCTGGTCGTTGGAGGCGACCCCGCTCGTCTGCAGCTGGCGGGTGCGCTGCAATTGCTGGTCGCTCAGACTCTTGGTTGCCGTCGCTTCCGCGATGCTCGCATGCGACTGGGCAATGCTGGCTTCGGCGCGGGCGATCTGGGCCGCGTTCTGGGCGAGCTGGACGTCCAGCATGGCCCGGTTGAGCCGGGCCAGGACCTGGCCGGCCTCGACCCGGTCGCCCTCCTCGGCGAGGATCTCGACAATGGCGAGGCCATCGACCTCGGGCGAGATCAGCACCTCCTCGCGGGCGACGAAGGAGCCGGTGACGATGACGAGATCGCGCAGCTCGCCGCGTGCGGCGGTGGCAACGGTGACGGAGGGCGGACGCGGCGTCGATGCGGGCTCCGGAGCGGCGCGAGCGGCGCCGGGCGCGGCGAGCGGGGCGGCCATCAGGACGGCGAGCAGGACCGTGCAGGCCTTGAGGCGAAAGGCGGGGCGGGAGGTGAAGCGGGTCATCGGTGTGGCTTCAGGTGAGATTGTCGTTGGACGCGGCGAGCGGCGTCAGAAGCAGCGACCGCAGGATGTCGAAGAGCATGTCGACATGCGGAACGGGGTCGAAATCCGGGTCGCGGGCCCGGCGCAGCATCAGTCCTTCGGAAAAGGTGATCATGAACTGCACTCCGCGCTCGATATCGGCCTGCGGCGCGATGTGGCCGCGCCTGTGCGCCATGCCGAGCGCGCCGCGCAGCTTCTCCTCGATGAAGAGATCGGCCTTCACCCGAAGGGCGGCGATCTGCGGGTTGCGTGCCGCTTCCGCCATGATCTCGATCCACATAGCGAAGCTTTCCCGCGGCTCGTCGATGAGGTGGAAGGCGGCGAGGTCGCGGAACGCGGCCCAGGTGTCGTCGGTCGCCTCCAGCGCGGCGAAACCCTCGGCGGCCTCGGCGAAGTCACGCTCGCAGAGGCCCTCGATCACCGCCTCCTTGGAGGGGAAGTAGCGATAGAGGTTGCCCGCGCTCATGCCGGCCTCGGCACAGATCGCCGCCATGGTCGCGCCGTGGAAGCCTGACCGCACGAAACAGCGTTCGGCCGCATCGAGGATGGTGGTGATGCGATCGCCCCGCCTGGCATCGTCGATCCGTGGCATGCGGGGAGCCTCCTTGGTGGCGCGAGCGTCGATAGCGGTCGATCGTATAGGTTGCAAACTAAAAATGAATGAGCATTCGCTTTCGTCGGAACTTTGGGCGTCATCATGGCGTTGTCGGGGCACGGCCGGGGCCGGGCGGCGAGAAATGCCGGTTGCGGAAAAATCCGGGCCAGGAACACCCCGGATTGAGCCGCGAGCCCGATGGTGCTCGGTTGCACTGATGGGCGCACGCGCCGGTCGGCCGATTCGAACGGGCCGAGACCGGTCCATCAAGGGAGACGATCATGCTCAAGTCACTCATCCTCGCCGGCGCTCTGGCCGCGGCCATGGCCGGCGGAGCCTTCGCGCAGGCAACCCAGCCGGCGACCCCGGCGCGACCGGCCGCGCCACCGGCGGCCACCAGCCCGGCACCGGCGCGTCCTGCTGCGACGCCGCAGGCGGCGCTGATCGACATCAATTCCGCCACCCGGGCCGAGCTGATGACGCTGACCGGCATCGGCGAGGCGCGCGCCGACGCGATCATCCGTGGCCGTCCCTATCGCGGCAAGGACGACCTGCCGCGGCGCAACATCATCCCGCAGAGCGTCTACGACGGGATCAAGGACAAGATCATCGCCCGCCAGAGCTGAGGCCACGGCAACCTGAAACGCGGCGAGGCGGTGCTTTCCCGCATGCGGCGGGCGCCGTCTCGCCGGGCCTCGTCGCGGTAGCGTCCGTGCTTGGGCCATCATCGTCGCAGCCGCCGCTGGCCGGTCAGGCCGGGCTGGCGGCCGCGCGGTCGATGGCGGCGGCCAGCCGTTCGCGTTCGCGCCGGATCCAGTTGCCCTGCGGGTAATTCTGCCGCAGCGCCTCGATGAACTCGACCGGGTCCGCTCCGACGATCGCACGGATCGGCGTGCCGCTGGCGGCGCTTTGCTCGAACAGGTCGGCGAGATCTTCGAACAGCGAAGCGGCGCTGTCCGCATCATCCGAGCCGAAATACATCAGATATCGTTCGAAGGCCTCGACGGCCTCACGATAGTTCGCGGGAAGCTGGCTGGCGGACTCGCGCCTTGTAGGCGCGCCAGCGCCGTTTGTCGCCGATGACCTTCGCGGCGAAGGCTGAGATCGACATCACCTGTCTCCTTCGTGAAGCTGTGCGAGACGTTCGGAGAGGAAGCTCCAGGTCCGCCAGAATTCCGCGAGATCGTCGCGGCCCCGGGCGTTGAGCGAATAGACCTTGCGCGGCGGCCCCTTGTCGGACGGCACCTTCTCGACATCGACGAGGCCGCGCTGCTCGATCCTGACCAGCAGGGCGTAGACAGTGCCTTCGGCAATGTCGGAAAAACCCCGCTCCCTCAGCCAGGCGGTGATCTCGTAGCCGGTAGGCCGATCGTCCGGCGAGGATCGCGAGGACGATGCCCTCCAGCGTGCCCTTGAGCATTTCCGTCATCTGCTTGCCCACGCGGCGCGCTCTCATCTACTCTGCGTTATTAAGTACCAGTACTCTTTATCGCTTAGTAGTGGCGATGTCAATGGTTCCGCAAGCCGCGGCTGGCTTTGCGCAGGATCGCGCGGCGCGTCAGCCCGGTTGCACATGAGGGGAAGATCGCGGCGGGATGTGCTGGTCTTCGCGCTCGCCGCAAAGCGCGATTGCGCCGATCCGGCCTTTCTGCCCTGGGCGGCCAGAGCCCTGCGCAAGCATGCGCGTTTCGTCGCGCGCGCCAGTGGGCGGCGCCGGCGGCGCGAACGGGCGCCTCTCGCCCTCGCGGTGCCCGGTCCGGATGAGCCTCCGCGTTTTCCGGCGGCATTCCCGACGAGCCCGCCGCGCTCGCGTCGCGTCGTCTCGCGGCTGATCGATTCTGGCATGGGCCGGCGGGAGATCGGCCATCCCTGGCGAGGCAGCGCCGGGCCTGCGCCTGGCGGCCAGAAGCGTGCGTGGCAGCGCTTTGCCGGCGATCGCGACCCGCCTCTGTCGATGCCGGCCGTGCCCCTGGACGGCCACACGCGCCGGGCGCTCAAGGTGGGCCTGCGGCCGGCGCGGTCGCGTGCCTTCGCGATCCGCGATCCGGACGGCCTGCCATTTTTCCGCACGGACAGTCACCGTCCCGGAGGTCACGGCAACTGACCGGGCCAATCACCTGCAAGGAGAGGTCTCATGCCCATCGCCATCAATGCCGTCACCATCATCTGCACCGTCGCCGCTCTCGCGCGCACCCAGCGCTTCCATCGTGGCATGCCGGGTTGCGGTTGGAGCGGCGGGTGCTGGCCGAGGGTGTCGAACGGATGGCCTTCGCAGGCGGGCCGAAGCCGGGCAACACGGCCGATGTGGCCTTCGGCCTCGCGGCCGGCGGCAGCGATACGCTGGTCGAAAGGCTCGCCGCCGCCGGCGTCCAGATCGTCACGCCGGTCTCGCCCGCGCCGGGCAGGCGGTTCGCCGATTTTCGCGATCCCGACGGACAGACCGCGTCCTATTGTCGGACGCAGGACCTGCCGCGCCCGCTCTCCGGAGGCGGCAGGCGCCCGGCGGCCGTCACCTGGCCGCGCGACGCTTGGCAACAGCCTACCGCTTCCACCGGCGGCCGCCCTTGCCGCCGCCGGCCTTGCGATAGCTCTCCGCCCCCGCCGGCAGTTCGCGGTCGGTGCCCGGTCCCATCGTGTCGAGATCAGGCTTGGCCGCGCGCGACGGCGGCAGGTTGGCGGCCCGGCCGTACTTGCGGTCGCCGCGATAGCTGCCGGCCCGGTCCTCGACGGCCTCCTGGCGCGCCATGGGGTCGTCGAGCACGGCGAGCTCGGTCTCGCGCAGCCGCTTCAGCTCGTCGCGCAGGCGCGCGGCCTCCTCGAAGCGCAGGTCGGCCGCTGCCTCGCGCATGCGCTTCTCGAGATCGGCCGTGACCGCCGCCAGATTGTGGCCGACCGCCGCGCCCGACTTGGCGAGGCCGGTATCGACGGTGACGTGATCCTTCTCGTAGACCGACTCCAGGATCTGGGCGATCGCCTTCTTGACGCTCTGCGGCGTGATGCCGTTGGCCTCATTCCAGGCCATCTGCTTCTCGCGCCGGCGATTGGTTTCCGCCATGGCGCGCTCCAGCGAGCCGGTCATCTGGTCGGCATAGAGCAGCACGCGGCCGTCGACATTGCGCGCAGCGCGGCCGATGGTCTGGATCAGCGAGGTTTCCGAGCGCAGGAACCCTTCCTTGTCGGCATCGAGGATGGCGACGAGGGCGCATTCGGGAATGTCGAGGCCTTCGCGCAGCAGGTTGATGCCGACCAGCACGTCGAAGGCGCCGAGCCTGAGGTCGCGCAGGATCTCGATGCGCTCGATCGTGTCGATGTCGGAGTGCATGTAGCGCACCCTGACGCCCTGCTCGTGCAGATATTCGGTGAGATCCTCGGCCATGCGCTTGGTCAGCACGGTGACCAGCGACCGGTAGCCGGCGGCGGCGGTCGCCTTGACCTCGCCGATCAGGTCGTCGACCTGGGTGCGCGCCGGGCGGACGATGCAGACCGGGTCGATCAGGCCGGTCGGGCGGATCACCTGCTCGGCGAAGACGCCGCCGGTCTGTTCCAGCTCCCAGGCGCCAGGCGTCGCCGAGACATGGATGGTCTGCGGCCGCATGGCCTCCCATTCCTCGAAGCGCAGCGGCCGGTTGTCCATGCAGGAGGGCAGACGGAAGCCGTATTCGGCCAGCGTCGCCTTGCGCCTGAAGTCGCCGCGATACATGGCGCCGATCTGCGGCACGGTGACGTGGCTTTCGTCGACGAAGACCAGGGCATTGTCGGGCACATATTCGAACAGGGTCGGCGGCGGCTCGCCGGGCCGGCGGCCGGTGAGCCAGCGCGAATAGTTCTCGATGCCGGCGCAGGAGCCGGTGGCCTCCATCATTTCGAGGTCGAACAGCGTGCGCTGCTCGAGCCGCTGCGCTTCCAGCAGCCGTCCGGCCCTGTTGAGCTCCTCGAGCCGCCAGCGCAGCTCCTCCTTGATGCCCGAGATCGCCTGGACCAGGGTCGGGCGCGGCGTCACATAGTGGGAATTGGCATAGACCTTGACGAAGGAGAGGTCGGCGGTCTTCTGGCCGGTCAACGGGTCGAATTCGTGGATCGCCTCGACCTCGTCGCCGAACAGGCCGATGCGCCAGGCGCGGTCCTCGAGGTGGGCCGGGAACAGTTCGATCGTGTCGCCGCGCACCCGGAAGGTGCCGCGCGAGAAGTCGACCTGGGTGCGCTTGTACTGCAGCGCGATGAGATCGGCGATGAGCTGGCGCTGGTCGAGCTTCTCGCCGACCTTCACGCCGAAGGTCATGGCCGTATAGGTCTCGACCGAACCGATACCGTAGATGCAGGAGACCGAGGCGACGATGATCACGTCGTCGCGCTCGAGCAGGGCGCGGGTCGCCGAGTGGCGCATCCGGTCGATCTGCTCGTTGATCGAGGATTCCTTCTCGATATAGGTGTCCGAGCGCGGCACATAGGCCTCGGGCTGGTAGTAGTCGTAGTAGGAGACGAAATACTCCACCGCATTGTTCGGGAAGAACGCCTTGAACTCGCCGTAGAGCTGGGCCGCCAGCGTCTTGTTCGGTGCCAGCACGATGGCCGGGCGCTGGGTCGTCGCGATGATCTGGGCGGCGGTGAAGGTCTTGCCCGAGCCGGTGACGCCGAGCAGCACCTGGTCGCGCTCCTGCCGTGACAGGCCTTCGACCAGCTCGGCGATGGCGGTCGGCTGGTCGCCGGCCGGCTTGAAGTCCGAGACGAGCTCGAAGGCCTTCCCGCCTTCCCATTTTTCCGGCCGCGCCGGTTTGTGCGGCGTCCAGACCTGGCCGTTGACCTCCGGCCGGCCCTCCTGGATCAGCCGCTCCAGCGCCTTCACCGTGGCGGTGACGCCGGAGGCGCCAATCTCGGCCTCGACGTCGAGCGGCGCGATGTTCATCGCCCGGGCCTGCTCGACGCCGATGCCGAGCCGATGCGCCAGCGCCTTGTCGGCAAGGCTCGCCTGGGCGTCGAAGCCGGCCTGCGGCGCCTCGCCGAAGCCGCCCTGCTGGGTCTGGCCGGTGGTCGAGCCGACGCCGGCGGTGCCCCGGTTGATGGCGGGATTGAGCAGGTCGGCCAGCGCCGGGCCGAGCGGGATCAGCTCCGGCTTCGAGGCCTTGGAGCGTGGTGTCTTCGGCTTCGCCGCCTTGGCTCCGGACGCCTTCGATGCGCCATCGGCTGGCGACCGCGGAACTTCAGCGACGGGCTGCTTCGGCTTTTTCGACATGGCCGCAATATGGGCTGCGGCCGGACGGAACGGAAGAGCCGCCGGGCGCGCCACCGCCATGCTGTTGCCAGGGCGTGGCAGCAGCATGGCGGTGGCCTGTGCGCCCGCGCACGGCGCCGCGGCGCATCTCGGTCATCGTGGCGGCGTGGCACCAAGGACAGGGGGTGGACATGTCCCGGATGAATACTGCGGCCGCCCGGCTGGCGACCGTCGCGGCCGGGGCGCTGGCAGCGCTGGCGCTGACCGACTATCTCGCCGTCCGCATGCTCGGCCTGTTCCTCGCGCCGCATGCGCAAGGCGGCTATACGATCGCCGTCGGCGACGCGCAGCATGGCCTGGCGCTCGCCAATCTCACGGCTCTGGCCGTGCTGGCGGTCCTGCTCGCGGCGCTCGTTGCCGCCGTCTATCGCGGCAGGCGCCTCGACCGGGCTCTGGTCGTCACGGCCGGCTATGCCGGTGCCTGCCTCGCCGCGGCTCTCGTCATGCTCATGGTCTATGCCGCTCTCGGTCCCGCCCGCACCGCGGCATCGGGCGCGAGCGATCCGCTGGCGGCGCTCGGATCGCTCTATCTCGGGGTCAAGCTGGCCGGCCTCGTCATCGGCCTTTTCGCCCTGGCGCCGGCTGCTGCGGTCATCGCCTATGCCGAGCGGCACGGCATGCGCTCGCCGGTTTTCTACGGGGCCGCCGGGGCGCTGTCCGCCATCCTGGCCGCCTCCGCCGTCTTCGGGCTGCAATTCGCCGCTGGCGCGCCGCCGCCGCGCGGGCCGGTTTCCCCCGCAGGCCTCGCCCTCCTCTTCGTCCTGCCCGGCCTTTGTGGTGGGCTCGCCTATTGGCTGATGGCCGGCCGCACTGCAGGGCAGGCCGCGCGGGCCGCGGACTGAGGCGCGCAAAACCGCTTCCGCGAGGGGCCGGCGCCGTGCCATTTTCCGGCTGCCTTCTTCCTTCGCAGTCCGGAGCCTGCCATGCCCGCCTTGTCCCGCCGCGCCACGCTCGGCCTTCTTTCTTCGGTTGTCGCCGCGCCGGCGCTGTCGACGCGGGTTCTGGCTCAGGCCGATTATCCGAACCGACCGGTGACCGTCATCGTGCCGCAGGCGGCGGGCGGGGCGAACGACATCATCGGCCGGATCGTCGCGGAAAAGCTCGCCGAGGTCCTGGGCCAGCGCTTCGTCGTCGAGAACCGAGCGGGCGCCGGCGGCAATCTCGGCTCGCAGGCCGCTGCCCGGTCGGCGCCCGACGGCTATACGCTGCTCGTCACCATCTCGGCGAGCCAGGCGATCAATCCGGCGCTCTATGCGCGCACCGGCTTCGACCCGGTGAAGGATTTCGCGCCGGTCTCCATGCTCGGCACGGTGCCGAACGTGCTGGTGGTCAACCCGGCCTTTCCGGCCCGCACCGTCGCCGATCTCATCCGCATGGCCAAGGACAAGCCCGGAGAATACCAGTATGCCTCGGCCGGCAACGGCACCCTCAACCATCTCGTCGGCGAGATGCTGAAGTCGCGCGCCGGCATCGACCTCAAGCACATTCCCTATCGCGGCATCGCACCGGCGCTCAGCGACGTCATCGCCGGCCATGTGCCGATCACCTTTTCCAATCTGCCGGCGGTGATCAGCCAGATCCAGGCGGGCACCGTGCGCGCGCTCGGCGTCTCCACGATCAGGCGCAATGCCAATATCCCTGACGTGCCGCCGATCGCCGACACGGTGCCCGGCTTCGACGCCGAACTGTGGATCGCGCTCTATGCGGTGGCCGGCACGCCGCAGCCGATCGTCGACCGGCTCGTCGCGGCGACCCATGCCGCCCTGGCCAAACCCGACATGAAGGACAAGTTCGCGCAGCAGGGCGCCGACATCGTCACCTCGACGCCCCAGGAACTGGCGGCGAAGCTGGAGGGCGACCTGAAGGTCTGGGCCGAGATCGTGCGCGCATCCGGCGCCCGCATCGAGTAAGGGGCCGGTCTTGCCGAACCTGGCGTCAGATCAGGGCCGATGATCTCGACATGGAGGTCGGCCTCCTTCGTGACGCGACAGGGCGGATCCCGACTCCCCCGCGGTGGAGGGAGCGCAGCGAGCCTCGCGCCGCGGCTGAGCTTCTTGACGCATGCATCGGTCTTGGCGCGCCGAGCCGCACCGAAAACCGCCGGACCGTGAAGGCCCGGCGGTGTCGGGACGGGAACCGGGGCCGCAAGAGGCAGGCCTCGCCTACGGCCCATCGCCCGTCGCCAGCGGCCGCCAGGATCGCTCCCGGCCGGTCTCGCCGGCCAGATCGATCGTCACCCGCGTGCCGGTCCCGATGCGCCGCCTGAGAGCCCCCGCCCGCCCGCAACTGGTCGTCAGCGCTCCGGCGTCGTGCAGAGCCTTGAGCCGCGCCCGCGAGATTTTCAGCTCGGATGCGAGCAGCCGGTCGAGCCGCGTGCTGACCGGCAGAGGGACGACCAGCTCGATCGTCAGCCGCGTCCAGCCGGGCGCTTCCTGCGGCGGGTCCTTGGTGACCACGACGTCAGGGAACTCCTCGATGCGGGCCGACCTGCGCCTGAGGGCGTCGAGATTGAACGTTTCCGCGCGGATCCAGTCCGGATCGTTGGACTGCAGCGCCGCGAGCACGGCGGGGTCGATGTCGCGGATGCCGCGCCGCTCGAAGATCGGCCGGTTCCAGGTCCTGTCGCAGGCGAGGCATTTATAGATGAGCCAGGCGTCGAGCCGGCGGCCATTGGCGTTGAGCCTGATCTTGCCGCTGGACTGGAAGGGCGTGGCGGATCCGCAGCCGCCGCAGGCGATCCAGGGCCGGGGCGCGGTTCGGGGAATGACGGTCCATCGGACCTCGCGTGCATGGCACATATCGGCGTGGCCTTCCGTTCGGAAGTCCATCGCGATGGTGCAGGAGACAGCCCTGGCGGGCGCGGAATGGCGATATCGGGGGAGCTGAAGAGCAGCGGCAGCAAAGCTGCGCGTGGCACAGTGTGACAATGCCAGACCGGTCTCTTGCAGCCACCCGACGGACAAAAGCGCGCGCGGACGGCATGCCGCCAGCCCGCGCGAGGGGTGAAACTGGACTGAGACCGGTGCTTACTTAGGCAAAGTCTACCTCGGCGGGCCAAGCTCTTCAGCCGCTCCGATAGCAAATGATCGGCCGGGAGCGAAGCTTCCTGACGCGCCGCCGGGCGAAAGGCCGGCATGCTGCGGCTCCTGTGCAACGTTATGGTGGGCGGCGCGGCCCCGTATCACGCCTGCGCGTGAGGCAGCCGCCCGCTCTTCGCCAGATCGCGCTTCATCACGAACGGCCAGATCCAGTGCTGGAGAATGGATTTGAGGCCGAGCAGCAGCGCGACGATGACGGCGACGATCAGCGTCCTGTCGAGCGGGCCGATGATCAGCCCCAGGGCGAGCAGGGCGAGGGGCAAGGCGAGGACGACGGCGCAGGCGATGAGAGCGCCGAGAAGCGAGCTGCGCGCCCGGTTGAACACCGCGAGCCGTTCGGCCGGCCCCAGATGCGTCAGGAAGGGGTAGGTCGCGGCCAGATGCGCCGGGTCGGTGTTCACGTCCGTTCTCCGATCGCCCGATGATCCCGCCGGCGACGACCGGATATTGCCCGCCTTCCATTGCGGGGAGATGGCGGGCGCCGAAAAGCAAACGGGGCCCCGAGGGCCCCGCAGCAACAGTTCGGATGCTGACGCCGCTGGTTCAGCGTGCCGGTTTCGCCTCGGTCGGGGCGGCGCGCTCGGTGCGCTCGGCGATACGGGCCGACTTGCCGCGGCGATCGCGCAGGTAATAGAGCTTCGCGCGACGGACCTTGCCGCGGCGCACGACCTTGATCGAGTCGATCGAGGGCGAATAGATCGGGAAGACGCGCTCGACGCCCTCGCCATAGGAAATCTTGCGGACGGTGAAGCTCTCCATCAGGCCGCCGCCGGAGCGGGCGATGCAGACGCCCTCATAGGCCTGGACGCGGGTACGCTCGCCTTCGCGGACCTTGACGTTGACGATCACGGTGTCGCCGGGAGCGAAGGTGGGGATGGACTTCTCGCCGAGAACGCGGGCGGCCTCTTCGGCCTCGAGGGTCTGGATCAGATTCATGGGTCTCGTCCTTGTGGCCGGCCGAAAGCGGCGCGGCATGTTGTTGGTCTTGGTTCCAAAGGATAGGCGCTGGCGCCCGGCCTGGTCCGAGGAGCGCGGAAAACCCGCTGGCCCGATCGGAAGGCGGCTCGATACGCGAAAAGCCGGCGCTTGTCACGCCTTTTTGCCGGACAGCCTGTCCCACAGGTCGGGCCGCCGTTCACGGGTGATCCGCTCGGCCTCGGCGCGCCGCCATCGGGCGATCCGGGCATGGTCGCCGGAGACCAGGACGGCGGGAATCTCCATGCCCTCGAAGACCTGCGGCCGGGTGTAGTGCGGATATTCGAGCAGGCCCGTCTCGAAGCTCTCCTCGGTGCCAGACTGGTCGTGCCCCATCACCCCCGGCAGCAGGCGCACGACGGCGTCGAGCAGCACCAGGGCGGCCATCTCGCCGCCCGACAGCACATAGTCGCCGATCGAAACCTCTTTCAGGTTACGTGCCGCGATGATGCGTTCGTCGACGCCCTCGAAGCGGCCGCAGAGGATGACCGCGCCCGGCCCGGCGCTGAGCTCGCGCACATAGGCTTGCGTCAGCGGCTCGCCGCGCGGCGACATCAGGAGGCGCGGGCGGGGATCGCCCTCGGGCGAGGCGGCATCGATGGCGCGGGCGAGCACGTCGGCCTTCATCACCATGCCCGGCCCGCCGCCGGCGGGCGTGTCGTCGGCGGTGCGATGGCGGCCGGTGGCGAAATCGCGGATGAATACGGTGTCCAGCGACCAGGCCTCGCCCAGGGCTCGGCCGGCAAGGCTGGTGCCGAGCGGCCCGGGGAACATGTCCGGATAGAGGGTGAGGACGCTCGCGCGGAACATCAGGCCGGTTCCGTCAGGCCGGCGAGATCGAAGCCGGAGAAATCGGCGATCGTCGCGATGCGGTTGGGAAAGTCGGCGAAAGCCTCGGCCGCCAGCATGGTGGTGACGGCGACGGCGCGCATGCCGGCGCGGCGCGCCGCCTCGACGCCGAGCGGGGCGTCCTCGAAGACCAGGCAGGCCTCGGGCGCGACGCCGATCAGCTCCGCGCTCTTCAGGAAGATGTCGGGATGCGGCTTGCCACGCAGGCCGAGTGCCGGCGAGGCGATGGCCTTGAACCGCCGGCGCAGGTCGAGCGTATCGAGCACGACCGCAATGTTCTCGGGCGGGGCGGCGGTGGCGACCGCCGCCGGCAGGCCGATCCGGTCGGCCGCGTCGAGCAGGGCGAGAAGCCCGCCGAGCGGGCGCGCATGCGGCCGGTAGGCCGCGCGGTAGAGCTCTTCCTTCTCTCTGGCATAGGCGAGGCGCTCGTCGGCCGTGGCGCCGGGAAACAGGCCGGAGAAGATCTCGTCCGCGGTGCGGCCGGCGGTCTCGGTGAAATGGCGGGCGCGGTCGAAGGCGAGGCCGTGGCGCCGGTGGAAAGCCTCCCAGGCATCGTCGTGGAAGCGCATATTGTCGACGATGGTGCCGTCCATGTCGAAGATCAGGGCGCGGACGGCGGCGCTCATCGCGGCGGCTCCTCGTCGTCGAGCAGGCCCTCGGGCGGATCGACCACCAGCCGCCCGCCGGCAATGTCGATCTCCGGCACGACCGCCTTGGTGAAGGGGATCATCACCGCCTTGCGGCCGCGGCGGGCGATGTCCAGGACGTCGCCGGCGCCGAAGTCGAAGACCGCGGTCACCGTGCCGATCTCCTCGCCGGCAACGGTGACGGCGGCAAGGCCGATCAGGTCGGAGTGCAGGAACTCGTCCTCGTCCAGGGGGCCGGCAATGCGTTCGCGCGGCGCCAGGAGATCGAGATTGGTCACCGCCTCGGCGGCATTGCGGTCCTTGAGCTCCCTGACCCGCGCCACCAGCACTTCGCCCGCAGGGCGCGCGGCCTCGATGGTGAAGGAGCGGCCGTCTCGGGTCACCAGCGGCGAGTAGTCGACGATGGCGAGGGGATCCTGGGTGTAGGACTTCAGGCGCACCTCGCCCCTGATGCCGTGGGCGGCACCGAACTTGCCGACAAGGACGAGATCGGAGGGCATGAGGCCTATCCCTTCGGATGTCTTTGGGAGCCGGGCTGCGGGCTATTCTTGCCCTGCATCGAACGTTGCCGTCCTTCGAGGCTCGCTGCGCTCGCACCTCAGGATGAGGAACGGGGAGCATGGCATCGGGGGCGTCGATAGACACGAACCGGGACGCGTGAGCCCGCGCCATGCAAAACACCGCCATCCTCATCCTGAGGTGCGAGCCGAAGGCGAGCCTCGAAGGACGGCAGCGCTCTGTGCAGGGCTCGCGCTGGCCTGCCCGGACCGGAAAGGTCCGGGCGCATGTGTTCGGCAGGCCGCATCCTCAGGGACGCGGCCCCGGCCGGTCTCAGGCCTCGGCGGCGGCTTCGCCGGCCTTGGCGGCACGGGCGGCGGCGCGCTCCTCGGCCTTCTTGCCGGGCTTCGCCTTTTCCGGGTTGTTGCGGGCTTCGCGCTTCAGCACGCCCTCGGCGTCGAGGAAGCGGGCGACGCGGTCGGTCGGGACGGCGCCCTTGGCGATCCAGGCCTTGGCGGCCTCGAGGTCGATCTCGTAGCGCTTCTTGTCCTTGTCGAGGATCGGATTGTAGGTGCCGAGCTTCTCGATGAAGCGGCCGTCGCGCGGCGAGCGCGAGTCGGCGACGACGATCTGGTAGAACGGGCGCTTCTTGGTGCCGCGGCGGGCGAGGCGGATCTTGAGGGACATGTCAGCTCCTTGAAGGTGATGTCAGGCTTTGTCTTGGGGTTGCATGGATTCGTGGTGCCTGATGACTTCCTTGATGACGAAGTTCAGGAATTTCTCCGCGAAATCGGGATCGAGCCGCGCCTGCTCGGCGAGCTCGCGCAGGCGCTTGACCTGACGCGCCTCGCGGGCGGGATCGGCGGGCGGCAGCTTGTGGGCGGCCTTCAGCGCGCCGACGGCCTGCGTGCACTTGAAGCGCTCGGCGAGCAGATGGATGAGCGCGGCGTCGATATTGTCGATGCTCTGGCGCAGCGACAGAAGCTCGGCCGGAAGCGCGGCCCCGGGACCAGGGTTGGACACAGTCATCTCGCGGTCACTTCTTCTTGCCGAAGGGAAAACCGGGCAGGCCGGGCAGCTTGCCGCCGCCGAGACCGGGGAAACCGGGGGGCAGGGCGCCGGGCGGCAGGCCCGGCATCTTGTCGGGAAGGCCGCCGGGCATGCCGCCCGGCATCTTCTTGGCCATTTCGGCGAGCATTTCGGGGCTTGGCTGCGGCATGCCGCCGCCCCCGCCGAGGCCGAACATGTTGGCAAGTCCGGCAAGCGGGCCGCGCTTGCCCTGGGCGCCGCCCATCGACTTCATCATGTCGGCCATGGTGCGATGCATCTTCAGGAGCTTGTTGACCTCTTCCGGCGAGGTGCCCGAGCCGCGGGCGATGCGGCGGCGGCGCTTGCCGTCGATCTCCTTGGCGTTGCGCCGCTCCCAGGGGGTCATGGCCTGGATGATCGCGCGCTGCCGGCGGATCATCTTGTCGTCCATATTGGCGCCGGCGAGCTGCGCCTTCGCCTGCTTCATGCCGGGCAGCATGCCCATCAGGCCCTGCATGCCGCCGATCTTGAGCATCTGCTCGAGCTGGGAGCCGAGATCGTCGAGATCGAACCTGCCCTGCTGCATCTTGCGGGCAATGGCCATGCCCTTTTCGGCGTCGATGCTCTCGGCGGCCTTCTCGACCAGCGAGACGATGTCGCCCATGCCGAGAATGCGGTTGGCGACGCGCGAGGGATGGAAATCCTCGAGCCCGTCCATCTTTTCGCCGGTGCCGAGCAGCTTGATCGGCTTGCCGGTGACCGCACGCATCGACAGCGCGGCGCCGCCGCGGCCGTCGCCGTCGACACGGGTCAGCACGACGCCGGTGACGTTGACGCGGCCGGTGAACGAGCGCGCGACATTGACCGCGTCCTGGCCGGTGAGGCTGTCGACCACCAGCAGCGTCTCGTGCGGCCTGGCCGTGCGCTCGACCTCGGCCACCTCGATCATCATGGTCTCGTCGACATGGGTGCGGCCGGCCGTGTCGAGCATGACGACGTCGAAGCCACCGAGCCTCGCCGCCTCGATCGCGCGGCGGGCGATCTGCACCGGCGACTGGCCGGCGACGATCGGCAGGGTGTCGACGCCGATCTGCTTGCCGAGCGTGGCGAGCTGCTCCATGGCTGCGGGCCTGCGCGTATCGAGCGAGGCCATCAGCACCTTCTTCTTCTGCTTTTCGCTGAGGCGCTTGGCGATCTTGGCGGTGGTGGTGGTCTTGCCCGAGCCCTGCAGGCCGACCATCATGATCGGCACCGGCGGCACGGCGACGAGGTCGATCGCGACGCCTTCGGTGCCGAGCGTGTCGACCAGGGTGTCGTGCACGATCTTGACGACCATCTGGCCGGGCGTGACCGACTTGAGCACCTCGGCGCCGACGGCGCGGTCGCGGACCTTGTCGGTAAAGGAGCGGACGACCTCCAGGGCCACGTCGGCTTCGAGCAGCGCGCGGCGCACCTCGCGCATCGCCTCCTGGACATCGGCTTCGCTTAGCGCGCCGCGCCCCTTGAGGCGATCGAGGATGCCGGACAGTCGCGTCGACAGGCCTTCGAACATGATCGCTCCAGAATTCATGACCGGGATGGCCCGGAAATGGTCACGCCCGCCGTCGACCGCAACGCCAAACACGCCCGAGGGCGCTCAGCGCTGTCGGGCGGTAACCTCCGGGATCGCGGTCCCGGTCGGCGAAGGCAGGTCTCGGATGAACGAGAGTGTGGCGCGGATAGAGGCAAAGCGCCGCGGAGTCAAGGAAAAGCCGGATCAGACGGTGCCCTTCCGCCCCCTTGCCTCAGCTTTCGGGCGCGTGGCAGGCCCGCTTGAGATCGGCGAGAGCCTGTTTCAGCGCCTCCTCGGAAAGGCGGATGCGCCGGCGGGTATCTTCGCTCTCGCAATTCCAGCGGGCCGCGGCGCGGGCGGCCAGCGACCGGCGAAAGTGGCTGGCGACGAGCTCGATGGCGCGCCGCTCGACGCAGCCGCGGACGATGGCGCGGACCCGGCGCTCGAGCTCCGGAGGGCGGCCGCAGGCGGCAAGGAAACTTTCGACCAGGGCGTAGCGATCGACCCGCTGGAGCAGCAGCGCCTTCTGCTCGGCGGTCAGCATATCCAGGCTGTAGGGCGCGTGATCGCCGGCGCGGGCGGCAGGCGGGGCCAAGGACAGAAGAAGCGCCAGCGGCAGCGCGGCGAAGGGGGCGACGGGAAGGCGGCGGAGCAGCATGGAAGGAGAGCTTGGATCGCCCGGCGAATCGCAGGTCGCAGCATCGTAGTCGGCGTCACGAATCCGGGCTAGCTTGCCGCCGATTCAGCAACAGGAGCCGCCATGCCCCGCCGTTTTCGCCTCGCCGCCCTCGCCTGCCTGCTCGTGCTCGGTGCCGGAGCGCCGCCGGCCGCGGCCCAGGACAAGGGGCTTGCCGACCGCATCCTGTCCCGGCCGGCGGCAACCAAGGCGGCCGACTGCGACAGCCCGGTGCGCAGCGACCTCGAACAATGCGCGGTGCAGCGGTTCCGCGCCGCCGATGCCGAGCTCAACCGGGTCTATCGCGACATTGGCGGCGATCCGCGCAACCGCGAGATCCTTCTGAGCGCCCAGCGCACCTGGCTTGCCTATCGCGACGCCACCTGCGCCTGGGAGCAGGACCTCAGGCGCGACGGCAGCGAGGCCCTGCTGAATGCCATTGCGTGCCTTGCCAATGTCACCGAGGCGCGCGCCGCCTATCTGCGGCAGGCGACCGGACCTTGAGGAGCCCATCCGCGCCAAGCCGATGCAATGGCCTTCAGGCGCGCGGCGCCATAGAGCGGTCGTCATGTCCGACGCGATATCTGGAGATGCCATGACGCCTCATCCGTCCCTTGCGCGGTCCGTCGTGATGGCTGCGCTGCTTGCCGGTGGCGTCTCGGCCGTCGCGGCGCCGAAGCCCGCGGTCGCCCAGGACCGGGGCCTTGCCGAACGCATTCTGTCGGATCCGACGCCGACCCTGTGCGACAGCGAGGTGCGCGCGGAGCACGACGACTGCGTCACGCAGCGGTTCCGCAACGCCGACGAGGAGCTCAACGAGCGCTATCGCAGGCTGGGCGGCGACGGCGGCAACCGCGAATTGCTGCTGCGGGCGCAGCGGGCCTGGCTCGCCTATCGCGACGCGACCTGCGCCTGGGAGCAGGATCTCGCCCGCGGCGCGGACGCCCGCACGGCCCGCCTCAGGGCCATCAACTGCCTGGCCGACGTCACCTATGCGCGCATCGATTACCTCAAGCAGACCAGGGCCCCTTGAGGCGGATCATGGCGGCGCGGTCGTCAGGAGACGAACTCGCCGAGCGAGGCGACCAGCGTTTCGCGGAACAGCGCGATCGGCCGTGCCAGCCGCCCTGCCGGTGGCCGGTGCAGCAGCCATGAGCGCACTTTCGGCTGGAACGCGACCCTGTCGAGCACCTCGATCCGGTCGCGCCAGGGGCTGCCGGCCAGGGCGGCCGGGGTGACCACGCCGATGCCGTGGCCGCGCGCGACCAGCGACATCCGCAGATCCGCGCTGAGCGCCTCGACGCCGACCTGAAAGGGCAGGCGGGCCGCCTCGAAAGTATGGCGCAGATAGGCCCGGAAACCGCAGCCATTCTCGTTCATCACCCATGCGAAGCGCGAGAGCGCGGTGAGGTCGGCCCGCTTCGGCACGCCAAGCTCCGGCGCGGCGACGAGCAGGACCGGTTGCAGCCCGAGATCGTCGGCGACGAGCTCGGCCGGAGGGTCGATGCCTTCGGCCAGGCAAAGGGCGGCGGCATCCAGTTCGTTGCGCACGACCTGTTCGGTCAGGCGTGGCGACCAGCCGGAGGTGATGCGCAGCGTCAGGGCGGGGAAGACCGCGCGCAGCCGGTCCAGCGGGGCGGCCAGGGCCGCATCCGAGAGATAGGGCATGATGCCGAGGCGGAACTCGCCACCTACCGGCGCATCCGCCGAAAGCCCGGACTTCAGGTCCTCGAGCGCGCGCAGCACGCGCCGGCCCTGCTCATAGGCCTCCCGCCCGGCGGCCGTCGGCTTCAGCGGCTTCGACTGCCGGTCCAGCAGCCTGGTGCCGAGCAGGTCTTCGAGATTCTGCACCCGGCGCGTCACGCCCGGCTGCGTCAGGTTCAGGCGAGCCGAGGCGCCGACGATGGAGCCGGTTTCGACCACGGCGAGAAAGGCTTCGAGGTCGTGTGTGTTCATGCGAGATCCGCATATTGAATATAGAATGAATTGAATTGTATCATATTGCGGGCGGCCAATAAAGTCTTCGGACGATATGCAAATCCATCATCCGGAGCCTTTCCATGCCCCCCGCCCGATCTCCGGCCGCCGGTCTTGCCGGCCCGCCGCAGGCCATGCCCGCGCTGAGCGCGGCCCTGACGCTGCTGTTTGCCTGCGCCGTGGCGGTCATCGTCACCAATGTCTTCGCGCCGCAGACGCTGGTCGGCCTGATCGCCGCGGATCTCGGCCTCGGCGAAGCGGCCGCCGGGCTCGTCGCCATGGCGACCCTCATCGGTTATGCCGGCGGCCTGTTCCTGCTGGTGCCGCTGGCCGATCTCGTCGAGAACCGGCGTCTCGTCCTGCGCATGCTGGCGGCTTGCGTCGTGTTTGCCGGCCTCGCCGGTCTCGCCCCGGGCGCCAGCCTGCTCATCCTGGCGCTCGTTCTCGTCGGCGCGGCCTGCTCGATGATTCAGGTCCTGGTGCCGCTCGCGGCCGCCATGGCGCCGCCCGAGCGGCGCGGCCAGGTCGTCGGCGACGTCATGAGCGGCCTGATGCTGGGCATCCTCCTGGCGCGGCCGCTCGCGAGCCTCGTCGCCGACACGCTCGGCTGGCGAGCCTTCCACGGGCTGACCGGCCTTGCCATGGCACTGCTCTGGCCGGTGCTGGCGCTGCGCCTGCCACCGCGCCAGCCGGCCGACAGCGCGCGCTATGGCGAGCTCATCGCCTCGCTCGGCAAGTTGCTCGCCCGCGAGCCGGTGCTGCGCTGGCGTGCGCTGACGGCAGCGCTGTCCATGGCCGCTTTCAGCCTGTTCTGGACCGCGGTCGCATTCCGGCTCGCCGCCGCGCCGTTCCATCTCGGCCAGCGCGGCATCGCCGTCTTCGCCCTCGTCGGCGCGGCCGGCGCGGCGGCCGCGCCGATGGTCGGCCGGCTCGGCGACCGGGGCCTGACCCGCGCCACCACCATCGTCTCGCATCTCCTGATCATTGCCGGCTTTGGCCTGGCCGCCTGCGCCGGAAAGGCCGGAGCGGCCGGCCCCATGCCGATGCTCGTCGCGATGGGGCTCGCCGCCGTGCTGCTCGATATCGGCGTGACCGGTGACCAGACGCTCGGCCGCCGCGCGGTCAACATGCTGGACGAAGCGGCGCGCGGGCGCCTCAACGGGCTGTTCGTCGGCCTGTTCTTCCTCGGCGGCGCGCTCGGTGCAGGCCTTGCGGGCCTGGCCTGGAGCCTCGGCGGCTGGCTGCTGATCACGCTCCTCGGGGCGGCTTTCGGCTTCGCCGCGCTGGTCGTCGATGCCGTGGCGCCGCGGGCATGAGCCCGGCGGCCCCGGAGCAGGTCAGCCGGTCAGGAAATCGACGATGACCTTGACGTTGAGGGCGATCAGGGTCGCCGCGATCACCACGGAGACGGCAACCAGCCAGGCTGGCGCGACCAGATCGCCCATGCGCCGGCGCGAGGCGGTCAGGTGCACCAGCGGCACGATGGCGAAGGGCAGTTGCAGCGACAGGACCACCTGACTGAGGATCAGCAGCTTGGCGGTCTGCCCCTCGCCATAGAGGATGGTGACGACGATCGCCGGCACGATGGCGATGAGCCGGGTCACGAGGCGGCGCGCCCAGGCCGCGACACGGATGTCGATGAAGCCTTCCATGATGATCTGGCCGGCCATGGTGGCGGTGACCGTGGAATTGAGGCCGCAGCACAGCAGCGCGATGCCGAACAGGGTCGGCGCGATCGCCGAGCCGAGCAGCGGCGTCAGCAGCGAATGGGCCTGCTGCAGCTCCTCGACGCCGGTATTGCCGGACTTGTGGAAGGCGGCGGCCGCGAGGATCAGGAGCGACGCGTTGATGGTCAGCGCGAACATCAGCGCGAAGGTGGAATCGAGGGTCGCGTATTTCAGCGCCTCGCGCTTTTCGGCGAGGCCTTCGCCATAGGCGCGGGTCTGCACGATCGAGGAGTGCAGATAGAGGTTATGCGGCATGACCGTCGCGCCGATGATGCCGAGCGCGAGATAGAGCATGTCCGGATTGGTGACGATCTGGGTGGTCGGCGCAAACCCCTTGATCACCTGGCCCCAGTCCGGATCGGCCATGACGATCTGGATCAGGAAGCACATGGCGATGACGCCGATCAGCGTGATGATGAAGGCCTCGATCCAGCGGAAGCCCTTGGTCTGCAGCCACAGGATCAGGAACACGTCGAGGGCGGTGATCACCACGCCGATCTCGAGCGGGATGCCGAACAGGAGATTGAGCCCGATCGCGGTGCCGATCACCTCGGCGAGATCGGTGGCGATGACGGCGACCTCGGCGAACAGCCAGAGCGGCCAGGCCGCCCAGCGCGGATAGGCGTCCCGGCAGGCCTGGGCGAGGTCCCGGCCGGTGCCGATGGCAAGCCTTGCGCAGAGCGACTGCAGGATGATCGCCATGATGTTCGACAGCAGGGCGATGAACAGCAGCGCGTAGCCGAACTTCGAGCCGCCGGCGAGCGAGGTCGCCCAGTTGCCCGGGTCCATATAACCGACCGCGACCAGATAGCCGGGGCCGAGAAAGGCGAGGAACTTCCGCCAGGGCGTGCCGGCGGTCGGCACACGGACGGAGCGGAACGCCTCGACCAGCGACGCTTCGCCGCGCGCGCGGCGCCAGCCCCCGGCGGCGGGTTCCGGGGCGCTCGTGGGGGCAACGGTCATGCGATCATCCAAGGCGGCTGAGCTTTCGAGCGGTGTCTCGTTCAGCCGCATGGTGGGTTACTGTCGAAGCTTTTGCAAGTCATTTGCAACAAGAGGGACGTGCGCGAGACGCAGATCCGGCTCTCGCCGCGCGCCGCGGCGCGTCGCCGCAGCGCTTTCGGGCCGCTTGTCGCGGATTCAGGACGGTTTTGGCCGCTTCAGGCGCACGCCGGGACCATCGGCGTCATCGGGCAGGAGGCAGATGCCGGCCGCCTCCAGGGCGGCGACGATCTGGGCCTCGCTGGTCGCATGCAGCTCGTGGTGCCCGCCTTCGAAGCCGCGCACCGTGCTGCGCGAGACCTCCGCCGCCTGCGCCAGCCGGTCCTGTGACCAGTCGAGCAGGGCGCGCGCAGCCCGGCATTGTTCAGGCAACAACATCATGAGACCGTGAAGCGTATTGGCCTTGCATGGTTCGTCATTTCAACCATATTGGTTGAAATCATTCAAGCTCGCCGCTCTCCAGACCCTGAAAAGGCCGCCGCCCGCCCATGCCGCACGACACGCCTTTGATCGCCACCATCGTCGCGGGTTTGGGTCTCGCCTTCCTTTTCGGCGCGATCGCGCAGCGTTTCCGGGTGCCGCCGCTGGTCGGCTATCTCCTCGCCGGCGTCCTCACCGGCCCGCATACGCCGGGCTTCGTCGCCGACCAGAAGCTGGCGACCGAACTCGCCGAAATGGGCGTCATCCTGCTCATGTTCGGCGTCGGCCTGCATTTTTCTCTGAAGGACCTCCTGTCGGTCAGGGCCATAGCGCTGCCGGGCGCGGTGGTGCAGATCGCCGCCGCCACTGCCATGGGCGCGGGCCTCGCCTGGCTGCTCGGCTGGAATTTCGGCGCCGGCCTCGTCTTCGGCCTCGCCCTGTCGGTCGCCAGCACCGTCGTGCTGCTGCGGGCCATGCAGGAGCGCCGCCTGATCGAGACCGAACGCGGGCGGATCGCCGTCGGCTGGCTCATCGTCGAGGACCTCGCCATGGTGCTGGCGCTGGTGCTGCTGCCGGCGGTGTCGGGCCTCATCGGCGGCACCAGCCAGTCCGCCGGCGCCGACCCGATCGCCGCCGCGCTGGGGCTCGGCGTCGGCGGCATGGTCGGGCTCACCGTCGTCAAGGTCGCAGTGTTCGTCGGCCTCATGCTGGTGGTCGGCCGCCGGATCATTCCCTGGCTGCTCCACTATGTCGCCCATACCGGCTCGCGCGAGCTGTTCCGCCTCGCGGTGCTGTCGATCGCGCTCGGCGTCGCCTTCGGCGCGGCCAACCTGTTCGGCGTCTCCTTTGCGCTCGGCGCCTTCTTCGCCGGCATGATCATGAGCGAGTCGCAGCTCAGCCACCGGGCGGCCGAGGAATCGCTGCCGCTGCGTGATGCCTTCTCGGTGCTGTTCTTCGTCTCGGTGGGCATGCTGGTCTCGCCGATGAACCTCCTGAACGATGCCGGCGCGGTGCTGGCGACGGTGTTCATCATCGTCATCGGCAAGTCACTCGCCGCCTTCCTGATCGTGCGCGCCTTCGGCTATCCCCTGGGGACCGCGCTGCTGATCTCGGCGAGCCTCGCGCAGATCGGCGAGTTCTCGTTCATTCTCGCCGAGCTCGGCGTCAAGCTGCAGCTCCTGCCGGAGCGCGGCCGCGATCTGATCCTGGCCGGCGCGATCCTGTCGATCCTGCTCAACCCGGTCGCCTTCGCCGCCGTCGGCTGGCTGAAGAAGCTCGCCGAACGCAGGGCCGCGCCCGCCCCCGAGCCGGCCCTGGCGGCCGAAGCCACAACGCCCGCGGCGCCCGAGCCAGCGCCGGCCGCGGTGGCCGACGATGACGACGCGCCCGAGGTGACCACGCTTTCCGGCCATACCGTGCTGGTCGGCTATGGCCGGGTCGGCAGCCTCGTCGGCGTCGGCCTGAAGGACAAGGGCCAGCCCTTCCTGGTGATCGAGGATGCCGACACGCCGGTGGCGCGGCTGAAAGCGGAGGCGGTCGAGGCGATCTGCGGCAATGCCGCCCGCGACGACATCCTGAAGGCCGCCAATGTCGCCGGCGCGCGGCGCCTGATCCTCGCCATTCCCAATGCCTTCGAGGCCGGCCAGATCATCGACAAGAGCAAGGCCTGCAATCCGACCATCACCATCATCGCCCGCGCCCATTCCGACGCCGAGGTCGAGCATCTCTCGGGGCTCGGCGCGGATGTGGTGATCATGGGCGAGCGGGAGATCGCCAAGGGCATTCTCGACCATGCCGCCGAT